>JAAERC010000518.1 GCA_024230695.1 Candidatus Zixiibacteriota bacterium | reverse complement strand
TTTGGCGGTTTCATCTGAAACAAAATGATATGGCAGAAATTTCAGGGCTACCTGACGTTTTAATTCGGTATCATCGGCCAGAAAAACCTCGCCCATCCCGCCGGCACCGATTTTAGACACTATCGTATAATGCCCGACTTTGGTACCTTTGGTCAGCGGCGCAAACGATTCGGTCCGATCGTCATCATTATTATTATTTGCCATACAAAAAAAACCTCAGATTGAATTGAAAAATTAATCTCAATTCGAGATTAATAAAATACGCAGAAATACACAACAAATCAATCATTTAATCACCAAAAAAAATCCTCATCCAAATAGTCAAAAATCAAATTTTTATATTGCCTGTAATATGTAGAGTTGTATATGATTAACCGATAATAAGGCAAGGGGAATGGTTCCCCAATAAATAACGAAAGGGACTTGACATGAAAAAGATATTACTAATTCTGTTTTTATTTGGATTTGGCGTTACCTTAGCTCAGGATGGCTCTCAGGCGGGTGATGCACTATATCGTAAAATCCAACACCTGATGGATTCCACTTTGCTGGTTGAAGGAAATGTTTTTGCCCCCAAGACCTATGAAAAGGCAGCAAAGTCATATCAGAAAGCCAAAGTTGCTATTGAAGTCGCAAAAAAACAACGAACTATTGAAAAATACCTTTATGAAACAGAGGAGTTTGCGGAAAATACATTAAAGGCCGCCGAAGTCGCAAAACTGACTTTAGAGGAATACCTTGAACCGCGGAATAAAGCCAAAGCGGCCAAAGCTCCGATGTTGGTCACTGAACTTTATGGTAAAGCTGAATTACAGTTTACCAAAGCTACCCAATATGTGGAATCAGGTAATGTCAAAAATGGTCTAAAAAATGCCGAAAAGGCAATTCCATTGTTTAATACTGCCGAACTTGA
>JAAERC010000517.1 GCA_024230695.1 Candidatus Zixiibacteriota bacterium | reverse complement strand
TACCGTCGGTCTTTTTTTGTACACCCTTTTTTTCATTCTATGGCATCACTCTTTTAATATATCTATACGTTATTGCCAGTTTGTGGTTTAGCTCAACCTATGCCAAATATATCCGATAATTTAATAGATAAGAGGTAAACTGTATGTTTTATCAGTTTTTGCGAAAATCAAATAGCGGATACTCGCTTATAGAGATGGTTGTTGTGATTATCATCATTGGAATTATTGCGGCCGTTACAATGAAATCATTGGGCAAAGCGACTGAGGTCTCCCGAACCGAGGAGACCAAAAAAGAGATGGAACTTTTATCGTATGCAATTGCCGGCAATCCTGATCTTATAGCAAATGGAAGCCGCAGTGATTTTGGATATATCGGTGATGTTGGAGCCATGCCAGCCAATTGGGATGCCCTGGTAACTAATCCGGGAGGTTATACATCATGGGATGGGCCATATATAAAAGATGAATTTGCGTCGGGAACAGGGGATACCGAGTTCAAACTTGATGCCTGGGGACAGCAGTACTCATCGCCGGCGACGATTAATTTTTCATCAACTGGCGGTGGTTTTACAATCACCCGCAATATAGCTAATTCTTCTAACAACCTTTTAGTAAATTCAGTATTTGCGGTATTGACCGACCTTGATAATTCTGCCCCGGGTGCAACATATAGTGACTCAGTTAAATTTGTTATAACTATTCCTAACGGGGCCGGATCATATATTTTAAAATCCGGTAATCCGGGTGCCGATGGTTTATGCCAGATAGATTCAATCCCGATTGGGAATCATCTTTTTCAAATAATATACATTCCCAATAATGATACTTTGACTCGCCGGATATCTGTTAATCCCGGAGAGGATATTTATTTAAACCTTAACTATTTCGCCGATGTGTGGTAATCATGCATAGTATTATAAGGAATAGTAATGGTTTTAGTTTGATCGAACTGCTGATTGTAATAATAGTGATCGGTATTGCGATATCTGTTGGGATGCAGTGGATGGGCGCATCGATCGATGATTATCGCCAAATAAAAACTGAGCGAGAGATGGCTGTGATTGCTTCGGCCATTGTTGGTAACTCTGGCTTATTTAGTAATGGGAAACGATCCGATTTTGGATATGTTGGTGATATTGGCGCTTTCCCGCCAAATCTAATAGCGTTATATCAAAACCCGGGAAGTTATTCGACATGGGATGGGCCGTATATTCTTACCGGATTCACTCAGGACAGTCTGGGGTACAAAACCGATGAGTGGGGACAGTTGTATGCCTATACCGGCTCAATATCAATTACATCAAGTGGAAGCGGTTCGACTATCACTAAAAAACTAGCCGATGCTTCATCCGATTATTTATTAAATTCCTTTGATGGAACTATTGCTGACAGTGATGACTCACTGCCAGGTACAACATATGATGATTCAATCAGCATTGAAGTTACAATTCCAAACGGTTCTGGCGGTACATTAAGTAAAACATATAATCCTGATTCAACTGGAATCTTTTCGCTTGATTCCCTGCCGGTGGGGACTCATCCACTTGATCTGATTTATATTCCCGGTAATGATACCCTCAGCCGGTTTGTAACTATTTTGCCGCGACATAAAGGCACCGAAAGTTACAAATTCGCCGATGTTAGTTTTCCCACCGGTGGTGGGGGCGGTGGGGGCGGTGGGGGCGGCAGTGGAACTGAAACATTACGACCTGATGGAGCCGGATCAATTACAAATTTAACTAATTCGGGATGTACAAATAATTACGAGTGTGTTGATGAGGTATCGGCCGATGATGATGCAACCTATGTTGATCGCAAGTCCAATTCCTATGCCACCGACGTATATTCGATAGCCAATTCATCAGTTGGAGCCGGGACAATCGACAGTGTTGAAGTTTATTGCCGTGCCAAAAAAGCGCAGACGAATGGAAACGTAAGGCCGGCTCTTTATATTGTAGGCTCTGAATATAATGGCACAGCTCAAGGCCTTACTACATCATATGTTGATTACTTACATAGTTGGACAACCAATCCTAATACATCATCGGCATGGACATGGAGCGATATAAATAACCTAGAAGCAGGTGTTAGTATCAAAGGCCAAAACAGTGGTAAACCAGCCTATTGTACTCAGGTTTGGATTATGGTTTATTATACAAATTAGGATATATGAAAAATATTAGTAAAATATTAAGACCTAATTGCACATGCCCTCAAGGCGGGTTTACTCTGATTGAGTTTGTATTAGTTATTGTAATAATGGGTATAATGTCGGCTGTGGCGGTCCAGAAAATCGCCCCGATTGCCGATAGTTTCAAAGTCGAGGAAACAAAAGCCGAAATGGATAAGCTTGTTGTTGCAATAGTCGGGAATCCAGAATTGCAAAATAATGGTGTCCGGTCCGATTTTGGGTATGTTGGTGATGTTGGAGCGCTGCCGCCTAATCTCGACGCACTACTCACCAACCCCGGAAGTTACTCGACCTGGGACGGGCCGTATATTCAAAACAGTTTTGAACAGATGATCGATGATTTCAAAAAAGATGCCTGGCAGACAAATTATACATATGCCGGGGGCAGTGCTATTACTTCGACAGGTTCCGGAAGTACGGTTGAGCGAAGATTAGCAGGTTCGAGTGACTTCTTATTATATAATCAGATTACAGGGAATGTTTACGATCTTGATGGTACCCCGCCCGATGATACATATAACGATTCGGTTGCAATTCGGTTGACTATCCCCGACGGGGCCGGCAGTACTATAACTAAATCAACCATAACCGATGTTGGCGGGTATTTCAGTTTTGATTCGATACCGATTGGCAATCACACACTCCGTGTGATTTATGTCCCCGATAACGATACCATCAAGCGATTTGTCTCAGTGTCGGCTGGCTCAAATCCTTACAGCGAGTACTATCTTTCCTCTGATATCTGGACAGGCGGCGGCGGAGGTGGCGGAGGAAGTGGAACCGAAACATTACGACCTGATGGAGCCGGATCAATTACAAATCTAACTAATTCAGGATGTTCAAATAATTATGAGTGCGTTGATGAGGTCTCGGCCGATGATGATGCGACCTATGTTGAACGCAAGTCCAATTCCTATGCCACTGATATTTATTCGATAACCAATTCGTCAGTTGGAGCCGGAACAATCGACAGTGTTGAAGTTTATTGCCGTACCAAAAAGGCGCAGACGAATGGAAATGTAAGGCCGACTCTTTATATTGGAGGTTCTGAATATAACGGTACGGCACAGGGTCTTACTACATCATATGTTGATTACTTACAAAGTTGGACAATCAATCCTAATACATCGTTGGCATGGACATGGAGCAATATAAATAGTCTAGAGGTAGGAGTTAGTATCAAAGGTCAAAATAGTGGTAAACCAGCCTATTGTACTCAAGTATGGATTATCGTGTACTATACGAATTAAATGTTATGATAAAGATGATAAACAAAATCCGACATATGAATATAAGAACTCAAAATGGATTCACAATGATCGAGATGGTGATGGTAATTGTTATTATCGGAATAGTTGCATCTGTAGGTACAGTCCAGATGATGCCATCACTTGAGACATCGCGAATCGAAGCGACCAAAGCTGAGATGCAGGCATTAAGTTTCGCCATTGTCGGAGATCCGTCGGTTTACACCAATGGTGCCCGCTCCGATTTTGGATACGTTGGCGATATTGGTTCATTACCTGCCAATCTTGATGCACTGGCAACTGATCCCGGTTTTGGAACATGGGATGGTCCATATATAAAATCTGATTATGGAAGTAACGATTACAAAGAAGATGGCTGGGACGTTTTGTACACATATTCCGACACGCTTCTTCGTTCAACAGGCTCCGGGTCAAATATAGATAAAATATATGCGTCAAATTCAATTGATTTATTAGCAAATTCTGTTTCGGGCTATTTGCTTGATGCCGACAGCGAGATGCCGGGGCCAGTGTATAAGGATTCAATATCTGTAAATCTTATTTACCCAAACGGTTCTGGTGCTATTGCTACAATGTCGATTAATCCAAATGATAATGGTGATTTTGTATTCTCAGGGATTCCAATTGGTAACCATACACTCCGAGTTATTTTCATCCCCGATAGCGATACTTCTAATTATAACATCTGTGTCATGCCTGCCGGTGATACAAAAATCGAGATCCTTTTTCCCGCCGATTTGTGGTAGACTAAATTCACGTCATATTGACACGGCCTATCAACTTGGCTATATTCTAATAAATAATACTAATCAATTTACCGCAAAGGAGAACTTATGCAAACAATACAGATTTTAAGAGGAATATTGATTTGGTGTTTTTTGATCTTGTTTTCTTTCTCGCTCGCTATGGCCGGTAAAGGCGGATTATCAAAAAGCATAATTAAGAATAGCCGGGAAGCATACAAATCAGACGTTTCATCACGGGCATCATATAATGCCGTCACCAATAATAACATCAGAGATCTAGCCCTTAATCGTGATATTGTTCGGAATCATAATGAACTGTTTAGCCACAAGATAAAAACAAAAGGTGTGGTCGACCAGAAATCAAGTGGTCGATGCTGGGCATTTGCATGGCTCAACACAATGCGTCCGATGGTGATCGAGAAATATGATCTTGATAAGTTTGAATTCTCACAGAATTATCTTGTTTTCTGGGATAAGATGGAGAAAGCCAATTCATTTTTAGAGTATATAATAGAATTTCGTGATCGTGATCTAAATGACCGCGAATTGGAGATGGTTCTTGATAGTCCGTTTCCCGATGGTGGATACTGGCGGTATGGAGTCAATCTGATTCAAAAATATGGTTTGGTACCCAAAGATATTATGCCTGAAACAAACAGTTCGGAAAACACGCGATATATGAATCGAGTGATAAGCAAAAAACTCAGAATGGATGCGGCCAAAATCAGAATCATGTCAGATGATAATAAATCTGTTAAGGAATTGCGGAAATTCAAAGAAGAAAAATTGGCCGAAGTTTATAGATTACTGGCGATCAATATCGGAGAACCTCCAGTTGAATTTGAATGGCGCTATGAAATAGACGATACTACTTTGAGTGAGATAACTACATATACGCCTAATTCATTTTTTGAGAAGTTTGTAGATGCCGAACTTGATGATTATGTATGTCTATTCAATAATCCGACCAGACCTTACGGGGAGCATTATCAATCATTTATGTCCCGTTGTTTTTATGATGGCGATGATCTTGATCATGTGAATATCAAACTTGACAAGATCAAAGAAGTAGCGAAAAACTCGATCATTGATAACCAGCCATTATATTTTTCATGCGATGTTCGCAAAGACCAGAATTCCGATTTAGGTATTATGGCCGAAAATCTTTATGACTATGGTACACTTTTTGGAATCGATCTGGATATGCCCAAAAAAGATATGGCTCGGTATCTTCATAGTTCATCGAATCATGGGATGTCGTTGATAGGTGTTGATGTTGTCGATGGAGAAATCATCAAATGGTTAGTAGAAAATAGCTGGGGCGATGATAAGAAAAAAGACGGCCGTTGGACGATGTATGATAATTGGTTTGATAACTATGTATATTATGTCATTGCTAAGAAAAAATATGTTCCAAAAGATATTCTAAAATTATTTGATAAAGAACCGATTGTTATCCCACCGTGGGATCCGGTTGCATCTTTTAGAAGATAGCTGTAAAAAATAAAAGGGCTGTCAAATCTGACAGCCCTTAGTTTGTATAAAGATTTATTCGATTCTATTTTTTTAATTTTTCAAAAGCAGGCTGGTTCTGCTCCTGATTTATATAAAAAATTAATCAGAAATACTATATCCAGAATATCAATCTCTGTATCACCATTAATATTTGCCGATTCCGGGATAGCCGGTGCCGGACCACTTTTGTATTTATAATTAATCAGAAAAAC
>JAAERC010000516.1 GCA_024230695.1 Candidatus Zixiibacteriota bacterium | reverse complement strand
TGAAACTTCAATAACCGCATACTCGCATTTGGCCTTGACCATTTCGCTCAGATAAAATTGCATCTCCACAGAATCCGGAGTAGTACGTTCCGCCTTAAATTGATCAATAGTTGTATCATAAACCAATGAATTAACCATTCCAGCTTTGATACCTGACATTTCCAATATTTTTCTTATTAAATAAACTGTAGTACTTTTTCCATTGGTCCCGGTGACACCGATTACTTTCAGTTTTTGTCCGGGATAATCATAAAATTTGGCGGCCATATTGGCTAGAGCTTTTCTTACCGACTCAACCACAACAAGCGGAACGGAACACTCAATTTCGCTATCACTTAATATCGCGACCGCACCATTTTTTATTGCATCATCGATGAACTCTTTACCATCCTGACGATACCCGGTTATCGCGGCAAACAGCATCCCCGGTTTAACTCGGCGGGAATCGTATTCCATACCAATGATATCAACATTGCCGTTTCCGACAAGTTTTATATCAACCAAAGGTTTTATTAAGTTTTTTAGTTTCATTGTTTTTAACTATTGCCGCACACTAAATGACATTTAGTAGTTTTACTTATCTTTGCGCCTACTTTTGGAAACTGTTTTCTTACTACACCATATCCTTCAAATTCAAAATCTATTCCCTGATAATTCAGCACCGCCAGTGCTGTTCGCATATTCAACCCAACCAGATCGGCCATGATAATATTATTATCCTCACTACTTTCTACCAACACCGCTATTTTTTCTTCACCGGGGATCATCCGATTAGCTGGAGGGTATTGCCAAACCACCAAACCGCTTTCTCTATTCGCCTGCAAAATTAATCCATCTCGCTGAGCCATCGTTAATGCAAATTCATAATCGCGCCCAACAAAATCTGTCACCTCTAACATCTCCCCCTCGTTGCCGTCGGCTTTGAGTTGAGTATTCGGTTTCAGCATATCGCTATTGGCAATTGTGTACCGTTCGGCCATTCTCTTAAACGCCGGTCCGGCCGTATGTCCGCCATAATGAACCGGTTCGGGTTGATGCAAGATAACAACTCCGGCGATTCTTGGTTTATCGGCGGGGAAATATCCCACAAATGAGGCATTATATTTGTTCCTTAAATATCCGCCATTTTCCGGATCAGGTATTTCCGCCGTGCCAGTCTTACCGGCAATTGAAATCATACTCGATTGTACTGGCGTTGCGGTCCCCCGCTCAACGACTCCCTCCAGAAATGATCGTAGTATTTCTGAATTATCTTCATTCATAACCCGGCCAATCAGTTCGTTATCTGTATATTTAATTGTCCGATTATCCGAATCAATAATCCCCTTGATCACATGCGGACGATACAACTCACCACCATTAGCAACAGCTCCCACAGCCGCGGCCAATTGAATTGGGGTCGTTGAAATTGAGTGTCCAATTGATAAGGCCGCAATATTATATTCCGACCAGACTCCCGGATTGCCAATCCCACCCGAGGCTTCGCCCGGAAGATCTACCCTCAATTTTTGACCAAATCCAAATCTATGCAAAGTTTCCTTTAATTTTTCACCACCAAGACGCTGAGTTAATTTCCCAATACCAATATTACTGGATAGCTCCATTATTTGTTGAATTGTGAGCGTGTCATGTTTTTTATCATCTCGCAAACGACGTCGGCCGCATTTCCACAATCCATTTTCACAATAAATATTTTCATCAAGATCAATCAGATTATTTTCAAGCAAACCGGCCATGGTTGCTATCTTTAGAACCGATCCAGGTTCAAAACAATCGCTGACCGCACGAAGCTTTAGGACGCTGGAAGAGGAATTTTCTATATAATCGGCCGCGGCCAAAATTTCGCCGGTGTAACAATTTAGAAAAATCGCCGTTCCTGATAAGGCGTTATACTCTTTGACTGATGCTTTTAATTCATCTTCGACTATCTCTTGAAAATACCAGTCAAGTGTAAGAACCATCGACTTACCGGTAACAGGTTTCACTAATGGCACTTCACGAAGATTGTATGTATTATTTTTCCCGTCACGAAGAAAATCAATCAGACCGGGCAAACCGGCCAATAAAGAATCATGATTATACTCGAATCCGGATAATCCTTGATAGTCAATATTGGTATTGCCGAGTATTTTTCTGCCCACTTCATCAAACGGATAATCTCTTTTTAGGGCTTTTCTTAAGTACAACCCGGAAACAGAGTCGCAACTTATTTTATTGGCGAGATTATCAGATAAATCTCTTTTTATCCATTTGAATCGTTCCGGCTTTAGATTATATTTTTTCCGACTGGTTCCCGATTTCCAACGATATATTTTATCGAGATAACGATGAATTTTTTTTACTTCTGATTTATTTCGCGGGTAAGCAGAAAGAGAACTGCCAACCACATTGATCGCGACTTCCCGCCCGGTCCGATCATAAATGATTCCGCGTTCGGCCTGAATCTTGGTTTTGCCCGATGATTGCGCCCGGGCCTTTTCTCCATATTCGGAACCATGCACCAATTGAATGGACCCTAACCGGACCAATAGAATAACCCATGCCGCCGTTATCACGACATATAAAAACAACAACCTGCCTTTGCTAAACTTACTCTTCATCGAAATCAAATATCTCTTTGCTTTCGGCCTTACTTTCGGTAATCACCGGAAAATGATCGGCCACTTTTTGAAATGAACTCATCAAGTCGGCAAACCGGTAGGTTTCCGAAAATTTGCGTTTTGAGACCAGAGTAAACATATTTTCCGATGCCGTCTGCCGCAGTTTGAATTTCTCCAAAGCCAACTGCTCGATTCTTGAGTGACGGCAAAGGTCATTTATCTCAACCTGATTTTTCTTTATAATATCTTTAATCTGATTCTTTTCTTTTTTCAAGGCTCCAACCTCAGAGGATAAATTCAGAATATATACATTCTGCCAAATATGAGTACAGGCAAACAAAACGAGCGCGGCCACAACCATCGTTGTCATAAATGAACTCGATGACAAAAGCTTTCCATTTTTTCGTTTTCCGGTCCGTCTTCGTGGACGATATTTGTTGCCTGATGTTTTCATATCTTTATATCAACTTTTCTGCCGCCCGTAGTCTGGCCGATCTTGCTCGACTATTGGCTTCGATCTCTTCTTTTTTTGGTCGTACGACTCTTCTGGTTAATATTTCCACCTCCGGTTTTTTCCCGCACACACAAACAGGCAATTTATCTGGACAAACACATCCTTTGGCCAGCTTTTGAAAAAACCGTTTGACGATTCTGTCTTCAAGCGAATGATATGACATACAAACCAGTCGCCCCCTCGGAGCAAGCAGATCAAAGGTTGCCGGCAAAGCGGTTTTTAATTCGTCCAGTTCACCATTAACTTCAATTCTAATGGCCTGGAATAATCGCGCCAGTGTACTGTTTAGATCTTTCCCGGAAACAGAGGACTTCAAAACGCTTTGTAATTTATGAGTCGTATCAATTTTTTCTGTCTGCCTTTTTTTATCAATCGCATTAACAATCCGTCGGGCATTTCTCTGTTCACCATAGGTGCGAAAAATATCAAGCAACCTATCGGTCGAGTATTTATTAATTACCGTTTCGGCCGTAAGTTCATCACTCGAGTTCATCCTCATATCAAGCGGTCCATCCTGCATAAAAGAAAACCCCCGCCTCGATGAATTTATCTGATGCGATGACACTCCAAAATCAAAAAGCACTCCGTTTACCCCATTGATGTTCTTTTCCCCGGCCATGCGACCTACCTCACTGAACTTGCTGTTTATAATACTAGTCATTTGCGGAACACCCTTCAGGGTATCCAAAGCAGTCGCAACCGCCTCTTTGTCACGATCAAAACCGAAAAGAATTGCCCTTTCAGAAAGATTCTCTGAAAGAATTTTTAAATGCCCGCCACCACCGCAGGTCATATCAAGATAAGTGCCATCCTGATTTGTAATCAAATAAGAAAGCACTTCATCAGGCATAACCGGCTGATGATAAAAACTACTCTTCCTGCCCTCGGTTGAGATCAAATAACTTTTCCGCTACTTCTTCGTAGCTTTGACCATACTGGCTGAGATATTTACGATACTTTTCGGGATCCCAAAATTCGATCCAGCGGTAGACTCCAATTGCCAAAATTTCCTTGGTTATTCCGGCGTCATGTTGAAGATGTGAGGGAATAAGTAAACGGCCTTGACGGTCAAGATTAATGTTAACAGCTACGGAATGAAGCAAACGGCTGAAATACCTGAAATCCTTCTGAGTGAAATTTAACCCGCTCAGACGCTGTTGTATCTG
>JAAERC010000515.1 GCA_024230695.1 Candidatus Zixiibacteriota bacterium | reverse complement strand
GCGCTGAGTTCGAGAGAGAAATAGTAGAACTTATTGAATCCTTAAGTAATAAGAAGCTCTTGTGGGTCAATATACCCATTAAAAATGCTGACTTTATCCCAGTCCTTACTAATCTTGATTTTGAATTTCATCATTGCTCTAACAACAGTCTAATGTTGGTAAAAAAACTATTGCAAGAATCTACAATTCCCTCAGCTAAAACTCATGCTGTAGGCGTAGGTGCCATAGTATGGAATGGGAATCAACTCCTTGTGGTGAAAGACCGGATTTCCAGCGGCTATAAGCTTCCCGGTGGCTATATCGATGCTAACGAAACAATAAAGGATGCTTTAAAAAGAGAGGTCATTGAGGAAACGGGTATAAAAGTAGAATTTGAGTCTATCGCAAATATTGGACATTTCATGAATGGTCAATTTGGTGAACCAAACCTTTATTTGGTATGTACCGCGAAAGCTACAACAGTGAAAATCACAATATATGATTCATCAGAGATAATTGAAGCCAGGTGGATAGATATCGATGAGTTCTTAAACTCTACGAAGACCAATAGTTACAACAAGAATGTTGTGAGAACAGTTTTGGCAAACAAAGATTTAAAACTTACCGAGCAATCAATCAGTTTGAGAGTACGTGGCGAAGTTTTTTCTTAATGGACTACAAAAAGCAATAGGACTCAGATGCGATTTGAAATAAAAAGATACATGGTTCAACATCCTTTGCTCAGGAATTATATTAAATTCTTCTGGGAGATTCATGCTGAGGATATGCAACTTAACCACAAGATAATTCCTTTGAGAAATATCAATCTGAGATTCAATTTGAGTGAAACTCCTCATTATGTAAACTTGAATGGAAAGGAACATTTGCTTGAAGATGTGTTCTTTGCAGGCTTGCATGATCAATTCAGGAACACCTATATGAAATTAAGTGGTAAAGTTCATATGCTTGGTGTTTGTTTTTATCCTGAAGGCTTTTACCCTTTTTTTAAAATACCTGTTTCTGAATTTAAAAATCAATTGCTGGGAGCTATCGAAGTTGGATTTAATTTAACAAATACAATTAACGAACAATTAAAAGCAGCTCCCGATATTGCCACGAGATTAAGCATTCTTGAAAACAAATTATTATCCTTACTTAATGATAGTAACTATATGTTTGAAAATTTTCGACAAATATTTAATGTTCTAAAACAAAACGATTTTTCAATTCAGATTTCAGAATTCTGTCAACAAAACGATATCAATATTCGAAAACTGGAACGTATGTTTAATAAATATGTCGGAGTATCTGCCAAAACCTACGGGACTATCAATCGTTTTCAAAATAGTTTAAATCAGATCTTATATAGCGATTATGCCAAATTTACTGATATAGCCTATGACAATTCTTATTTCGATCAGACGCATTTCACTAAAGAGTTCAAACGTTTCGCAGGAAATACACCTAAAAATTTTGTCCATCAAAAAAATTCCATATTACAAATAGGGAAACTTACGTAGATGTCGTTTTTATACTATTCTTTCATTTCATCTACAGCTATTATTGCCTCCATGAAT
Source organism: Candidatus Zixiibacteriota bacterium (assembly GCA_024230695.1). The sequence goes on along the minus strand of JAAERC010000515.1, from coordinate 3,385 downwards.
CACAAATTAATTATTAACGGAGGACATCTAATGAATATTCAATCACTGAAACTGGTTTATTTTTCACCTACAGGGACAACAAAAAAGGTTGTTCAAGGTATTGTGCGCGGAATTAATCAAAGCACTGTGGAACTGATAGATATTACCAAACCAGATGCGAGAAAACAACAGTTACAAACATCGGAAAACGAATTGCTTATTGTTGCAGTGCCGGTTTATATGGGAAGAGTACCTGCACTTTTGAGTGAGTGGCTGCATTCGATAAAAGCCCATAATACACCTGTTGTATGTGTTGTCGTTTATGGTAATCGTGCGTATGAAAATGCACTGCTTGAGCTTAAAGATATTTTGATAAAATGCGGATGCAAACCGATCGCCGGTGCAGCATATATTGGAGAACACTCCTTTCATAGTTCTGAATTGCCGGCAGCTTCTGAAGGCCGTCCTGATGCCGGTGACTTAAATCAAGCAGAATTATTTGGGCGCAAAATAAATAAAAAACTACAATTTGTTTCATCAGTCGATCACATTTCTGATCTGAATATACCTGGCAACTATCCCTATGAAGGGGTTACTGAGCTATGGAGTGTTGATTTTATAGCAGTTAGTAATGATTGTATGCAATGCGGAATTTGTGCAGAAGGGTGTCCTGTTGGTGCTATCGATTCAGAAAAAAGTAATTTGATTGATAAGGAAAAATGTACCTTGTGTTGTGCTTGCATCAAAAGTTGCCCCAAAAAAGCCAGAACAATGAAACCTGGTCTGATGAAAGACGCTGCAATAAGGGTAAATGAATTGTTTCAAGAACGAAAGGAACCGGAATTCTATCTTTAAAGAGATTAGGTTACAACATGCTTTTCCGTAATCCTCGATCAGGGATTAGGGGAGTTTTAGCAAGTGTATAAATGATAGTTAATAGGAATCTTTATTCTGTAATAAAACATGAATCAAATTTTGAGATTGATATTCTTAGATTAAACTAAGAACTGAAATTCAAATTTATAATTATTGTTAAGGCTGACAAATCGCTAAACTCGGATTGCCAGAAGCTGCGCCGCTTCACTCTGCAACTTCTGGCAACCGGTTAGTTCAAGCGTTATAGGATCAAAATCAAGAAGAGCCAATGAAAAACACTATATCCCTTATCCACCATATTTTTTTCCTTTGTTTTGATGGTTGATTTTAAACGAGCGTTTCAAAAGAACTGTACCATACTATATAATAGCTCAGTTCTTTAAAAGTATACCTGTAAGGAGACCTACTATGAAAAAATACCTTTTACCCATTGGCACACTTTTGATAAGTGCCATTGTTGTGCTTGGTGGATACGCTTCAGGCTCGGAGAAAAACACTGCCACAAGTAGTAATTATAGCGATTCTGAGACAAACACCATTGCGGAGGGTCGTATGCTGCTTGTACTGGCTGCGCCTTCAGAATCCGAGTTCGAACTAGACGAAGCTAAAATTTATAATAATATTGTCGATTTTCAGGTTAACTACGCCCTCCAAGTTATAGAGGCTGGTCATGACAATATTATTGTTCTAGTTGACGATGCAACTAAGTCTAAATATGGCCAACTTCCTGATGATGTCCTGCTAAGCGTTGCAGATGGTGGACTACACATCTGGAGCCGGGACTATACAACGGTTAATCCATATGATCCTGTTGAATTTACCTACACTTGGTCAACTATGAGCAAGGATGAAAGTAAGGCGGTGCAGACAAGATTCAATGAATTTCTGGCTGAACATAACATCATAAGAAAAACGTCTGATTACCGACTCGATGGTGGTAATATAGTAGACAATTATGAAGGTGGAATAATTACGACTACACGCTTTGTGACTGACAACACGATGGATGTCTCCACCGCGAAAGATTATCTAAAAAACCTGCTTGGCGCAACCAAAGTTGCTATCCTCGAACCCGATGAAGAAGTGATGGCGCACTCCGATGGCATGGTCATGTGGCTCGATGGAAAAAATCTGCTTATCAATGACTATGAATCTGTCGAAGATTTTGGAGCAGACTATCAGCAGTATATTATGAAGGAAGTAACATCCTCCTTCCCGAACGCCAATATCATTAAAGTCCCCGTTCAATTCAGTGATGATCCAAACAACGAGTCGTCTGCCTGCGGTATAAACCTAAACTCGGTAATGACTAAAAATGCCTTGTACGTGCCGGTCTTTGGTGGCGTATACACAAACAATGAGAAAAAGGTGCTCAGCGCCATCGAAAGTAATACGACAAAACCGATTGTAGAAGTTGAAGCGAATGGCGTTTGCGATCTTGGTGGTAGTGTAAGATGTCTAACTTGGCAGCTAACAGGCGATAATGCAGAAAAGTTGATTATGGCGGCACGCGAGGATTAATTATCTTCGATTTGTATAGAAATGGGCAAAAATAAGGACTGGATAGCGATAACTAATTGAAATAACAGTGAATTTTCTTATAAACATCCTCAAAACAGGGCGATATTGCATTTTTCTGGGCTAAAAAGAACGATATAGAAAATCAGAATAATTATTCAACCACCCAAATGCACACTGGCAAGCCGGTGATTTGGAAACGTTATAAGGTTATAAACAATAAAAATGTCGAACAAAATACGAGAAGCAAACCTAGGTGATAGTGATATTATAAATGAATTGTCGAATCACCTGGAATACGAAGCTGTATCAGACGAGGTGGCATCTGGCAGGTTAAAAACTATATTAGACTCAAATGATGAAAATATTTGGATTATAGAATCCGATGGAAAAATACATGGATGGTTGCATGTCTTTATTGCCCATCGAGTTGCATCACCCACGTTTGTCGAAATCGGAGGTCTAGTTATCTTACCAGAGAGCCGTAGAAAAGGTGTTGGTAGTGCTTTAGTAGGTTATGCAATCAATTGGGCAAAAGATCAAAATCTTAGTCTGAGAGTACGCTGTAATTCAAAGCGTAAAGAAGCACATAGGTTTTATGAATCCGTCGGCTTCATCAAAATGAAGGTACAGAATATATATGAAAGTTGCTGCACATAGATCGTAGAACAATTGGATACAGCGGATGGCATAGCGCCGTAAAGTGTTGCAATTTCTCGGTTCTAGTCAAATTCATGTGTAGGCTCAGTTGATTACTATCCACCACTAATCTACGCGGTTAAAAATAATTTCAGAAACATGGAATAGGGCAATATGATTCACATTCAACACTGCAAAACCGACCATCTTACAGAATGTTCACGTGTCTTCCAAGAAGTAAATTCTGGGAACCCAAACAATGAACGTTGGACTTCTAAACGATCCCTTGAGTATATTTCACGTATCTACCATTTTGATCCAGACTCATGTCGTATTGCTAAAGAACATCATGACATAATAGGAGCTGTCTTTT
>JAAERC010000514.1 GCA_024230695.1 Candidatus Zixiibacteriota bacterium | reverse complement strand
GCCGCGGAACAATTCCGTCCATTTCTTTTTGGTTTAATTGGAACCCCCCTGACTGATAAAGATAAGTATTACATGATGAGTCAAAATGAGTTTGATTATAATCAGGAATATACAAGAAATGATCATTCTCATCTTGGCTGGTTACCTCCTCCGGCGGAGGCAGCAAGTATTTCGGGTGGTTCGGATATCAGATATCTGGTGTCTTGCGGACCTTTTGATTTTGACAGAGGCACCTCCCTTCCATTCACTTTTGCAATTATTGGCGGTCAAGATTTTTATTATCAGGATTTTCGTATCAATCCATTTGGGTTTGTTAACTTCAGGAATCCAACAGACTTAGCCCTAAACGCCGTCTGGGCATCATGGGTTTATGATAATCCCGGGTATGATACCGATGGTGATGGCTTCAAAGGAAAATATCATATTAAGGTTTATGATTCTATTTTTGATCCCAATATTGGTGAGTGGATCTCCACCGTTGCCGAAACATTGTATTATAAAGGGGATGGAATCCCTGATTTCAGAGGGGCGACTCCACCACCGGCGCCAAAGTTTGAATTGAACCCAAGAATCAATGAACAGAATATCGGCGAAATTGAGGT
>JAAERC010000513.1 GCA_024230695.1 Candidatus Zixiibacteriota bacterium | reverse complement strand
TGGATAGGCCAACGCCAAATTCGCTTGCTATCTTATGTCGGGGACTGCTCCCCTGTAAAACATTTCTTATCACAGCTTTTTTCAATTTGATAGGATATCCCATATTTATCACCTTAATGCCCCATTTCAATTTTTAATTGGGGCGACATCTATCCTGACACAGGGGGCCGGACAACACCTTCTCCTGTTCGATGAATTCGGTAAAGAGAATTTTTCTTACAAACAAGCAAAATCCCATCTGTGTCAGGGCTAATTGAAATTGCATCCATTAGTGTCCAACCTGATTCTTGAGGAGGGATTATCCAAATTTCAACAGAGGCATCCTTTAAGATTTTCCCTTGAAGAGAGATTTTCAATCTTGAATCACTATAACAAACAGATGCACTAACTCTTATATTATTATGTAATGTTCCTTCTGGATATGAAAAATGGATCCAGTTTTGCTCAAAATTTCCTTCTAACAAGTTAATATGCGATGAAGGCTCCCAGAACGAATCGGGCTCTTTATGAATCATTTTTTTCGGGATATATCGAGTGACAGGGAGTGCATATAGTACATCGGGATTGTATTGTGAAAGTGTACCGATCAAACGAATTGCCTCAGAGACTAAATGTTTGATAAGTTGGCATTTAGCATTATCAGGAATTTCAATTGATCGATTACTTAAAAATGCTTGATAATAACACCCCCCCCCCACATAAATATTTTGCCCAACAAGGTTGACATGAAGATCGAGAGTCCACATGGAGAGAAATAAATTTATCAACTTTTTCTTTGTTAAACCCTGTCTGGATATGACCAATTTCCCAACCTGAGCAGCCCATAAAATGAGCGCAAGGGTAGAGCTTCCCATTAGTATCCCCCTGTGTCAGGATAGATGTCGCCTCAATTAAAAATTGAAATGGGGCATTAAGGTGATAAATATGGGATATCCTATCAAATTGAAAAAAGCT
>JAAERC010000512.1 GCA_024230695.1 Candidatus Zixiibacteriota bacterium | reverse complement strand
TCTTTCAAAAGCGCCCGTCTCAATGTTCTTGGATTTCTCAATACCGAAAACTGCGACTTTCAATGCTACACTTTCGAATGTGCCGTCGATAGCGAAATAGTGATAGCCTGCTTCGACCGGTTCTGCGAATATACCGATAAAGATAAACAAACCTTTATTATTATTGATAATGCTACAACGCATACGAGCAATGCATTTATTGACAAGATAGAAGAATGGAAAGAAACAGGACTTTTCATTATAAATCTGCCGTCTTATTCTCCTGAACTTAATCTTATCGAAATTTTATGGCGATTTATAAAATATTCATGGCTTCCTTTCTCCGCTTATCTCTCCTTCAAAAATCTCGTAAAAGAAGTAGAAAATATTCTAAAAGGAGTCGGTTCGGAATACATAATTAATTTCTCATGATAATCACTGATTTCGGTTATATTGTATTTCCTACATTGCTTAAAATTATATCGAAAATTTTTGCATTGGTACTTATCAGATAGATGATGACTTAAAAAAGTGGTTAACAGAAATTTTGCTACCCTATATATATTGGAAATATCAATTTGCCAGAACTAAAAACCCGACATTAAAACAGAGCTATAGAGAGGCTTATGAAAATGCTGAATTAATAATGGAGCGACATCCTTTAACTCCGTTATTTGCAGATCATCCGGAATGGGCGTCATGGGCTGAATGGATGGTTT
>JAAERC010000511.1 GCA_024230695.1 Candidatus Zixiibacteriota bacterium | reverse complement strand
CCAACTGAGCTAATTGCCCGCGATTCATATAATCCTGTCAAACATCAATCTGGGCCCACCAGGACTCGAACCTGGGACCCGCTGATTATGAGTCAGCTGCTCTAACCAACTGAGCTATGGGCCCAAAGAGTTAGCTGGTTAGTATAATAATAATAATCAGATTCGTCAAGTCATTTGTTTTGAATCTATTTTTGAATCTATTTAAATGTAAGGTTTCGCATAACAAACTATTTCACTCTTCATTAAAGGTAGTTAATCACTTTCACAACAACAGCTTAGGCCACACAAGCCAAGTTAATACATAATATCTATTGACAGATTGTAGAATGGGATTATATTAATATAGGTACTGGAAAATACTATACAATTTTATATCTGCCAAAAAAACTTCACTTTGTTTTGGCGTTTTGCATCGAGTAAAAATGTATCTATATAATAAAAACCAAGAAAAGAGGTAGCGATGCTGGTCAAGGGAATAAAAGCTATTCAAACTATCATGGTAATTCTTTTTCTTTCAATACCCGTTTATGCTGTGATGCCGCCAGCACCGGGAGTTGAATTGCCTGCATATGTTAAGCAGGCACAACAAGAGTTGTCAAAACATTATGGCACAACAGGTATTGCCAGACGATTGCAGGAGATCAAATTAGAAAAGGAGCTGGCGATAAAATCAGGCGAAACAATTCCGACCCGTAGTATCAATTTTAATCTGCCTGTATTGATGGGAGATTATGGCGATGCTTTCCACATCTTTACCGCGGCAGAATTTCAAGAACAACTTTTTGGCTCAAATCCTACCGGAAGTATGTCTGACTATTTTGACGAGGTATCAAACGGACAGTTTCAGTTATCGGGAACAGTTTTTGGTCCATATACCGCCGGGTATAATCAAAATTATTATGCTCTGGACGGCGGCTTCCCCTGGAATTTCCCCCGTGGTACGGCTGGTTTTGTCTGGAGACTTGCTCAGGAATCTGATCCGGATATTGATTTTAGTCTTTTTGACAATGATGGTCCCGATGGTATTCCTAACTCCGGGGATGATGATGGCATAGTTGACGGAATTGTGGCTATATTTCCGGATGGTGCCATGGAATATAGTGATAACGATAATATGCTTTCTCAGATGGGCAGGCTTGATAGATATGCCGGCGAAATGTTTACTACGGATGATGCGAGAAACGGCGGGGGATTTATTAAAATAGATGCATATTTTGTGACAAGTGGCGAGACGGGAGATGGTACAGTCGATGAGATTCGGAACATTGGTGTCTATTGCCATGAATTTGGGCATATTCTGGGTCTGCCGGATCTGTATGATACTGATGGCGGCGTCGGAACCTGGGGCCTAATGGCCTATGGTGGCTGGGGAGCAACTTATCATTCTCCAGATGCCGATGATCGTCCGACCCATCTTAGTGCCTGGTGTAAAGAACTGCTTGGCTGGGTAACTCCTACACTTATTACTGAAACCGAAACCCTGCAAGTTCCGCCCGTTCAGGATAATGGAGTTGTTTACAAAATCTGGGAGAACGCATTTCAGGGTTCCAGATATTTTTTACTTGAAAACAGAACTCAAGTAGGTTTTGACAGCGATATTCTGGCAGAAGGCCTTCTTATTTGGCATTGCATAAATTATATTGATTTGACTAAAGGCTTGCATGATATGTATATGATTGGATTGGAACAAGCTGATGGTCTTGAAGATATTGTAAATGATGTGAATAGAATGGATGCCGGTGACCCATTTCCCGGATCAACAAATAATACATCTTTCAATGACCTGACCAACCCAAGTGCGCAGGATGTGTATGATATTAATACTGGAATTTCGATAGAGGGGATATCCTATGGTCCAGGCTCGGATGTAACGGTTACTATCACGCCGCGTGATTATCTTGGATACACCATTTCCTATGTCCCCGAATTTACATATGCAAGGAAATGGAGTCATGAACTTTATCAAACCACCTATGGAGCAACTCGTTTTACCGCTCCAGAAATGGGCCACTTGGTGGAAGTAACCGTAGGCAAATATCCTCCAGTCACGCCAAT
>JAAERC010000510.1 GCA_024230695.1 Candidatus Zixiibacteriota bacterium | reverse complement strand
ACCGAGTACACATCCCATTCGCCATCGGTATCTCCGTTGATAATATCAATCGGCATGGATAGAGCCATTCCTTTTTGATTATTCAAACCATCAAAAGAGTTTAACTCGATTATCCTTTCAATATCGGCAGGTATCTCTTGTCCCACCGGTTCGGCTTCGGTTACAACCGGTGATGTACTTTGCTGACCGCATCCCAATATTGTTAGAATCAGGCAAACCAAAAAAAGAACAGAGATTACGGAATAATATTTCATTTTATCCTCCAATCAAAAAATAATATTATCTACTTTATCTATCGGACAGGTTTCACCTGTTCAACAGTATCAACGAACATAGTTGGCAATTCGTCAATCGATTATTATTAATTTTTATCATCGTAGTTTATTCCGGTTAGAATCTATTACATCTACAATTTAACCGCAAATAAATAATTACGCAACTGTTTTTTCCCGGTTTAAATGGGGGAAGCAATGTTTGGTTATTATTAAGATTACATTGTTCTCTACCGAGTTATATATAATATGAAGAGTATTATAGTTCTTATGACTACTATTATTTGCGGTTGGCTCGGATGGTGGTTGGGGAATCATTTTAATTTTTGGACAGCATTTATCCTGAGTACAATCGGTTCTGGTGTCGGTATCTATGCCGGTCGACAGTTTATCAAAATGTTCTGATTATTTTTATTTCGCCTTTATTCATCAACAATTGTATAATTGAGTGATGGGAATTTCAAGAATATATTTAATTGTTATTGTTTTATTTGTTTTGACGCTGATAAACTGTGTGGGACCGAAATGTATTAAAGCCCGGAAAAGAAGCAGTGAAAATGGGAAAAATTATAAGTTATCTGAGTATCCCAACCCCTTTTGTCCAAATACAACAATTTCTTATGTAATCCCGGACACATGTGAGGTGCAAATTGTTGTCTATAATGTTGAAGGCAAAATGGTTGATACTCTGATAAATCAAATTCAATTGCCGGGAGTTCATAGTATTGTATGGGATGCCAAAGATGTTACAAGTGGGATTTATTTCTATAAAGTGAATGCTTGCGGGAAAACAGAAACAAAGAAAATGGTGCTATTGAAATGAAAATATTGAAAAGATATTATGTATTATTTTTTATTATCGTCGTTTCCATTATAGGTTGCACCTATCCAAGGCATGGGGAAACAGGTTTCTATTCTCAACGTTCCTACCCCATTGATACCATTGGCAATTATAATCTTATAGTCAAAATTGAAGGTGAGGAAATCCAAAACACTGAAGATAGTTGCCATTATTATACTGTCAAAAATGGAATAATTGAAATTGAAAATGTTTTGGATATTGATACGATAAATAATACGATATCAAAACGGAATTTAATTATTGACTCCGTTTGCCTATATACTAAGGATACAGTTTATAATATTATGACTGAGTTTGTTATTGACTCTTCAGATAGTTCAAATGCAAATGAACAAGCAGTTTGGGTCTTGAAAATTCCTGAATCAATTTCTCTTAGTTGCTATGAGTCTTGTGTAGATATTTCTTATTGGGCTCAAGTCTCGGAATCGGGCGAAATTCTATCTTCGCATCATTTTTCACATAAGCTGTTGATTGATGAAAAGGACGACAAGGTAATCTGGTTAGATATCGCATGGATCCCAAACCAATTCTCATCATTTCGATCTTTTGGTCCTACTGGTATGTTATCCTATTACGCTCCTGAATCATCTCAGGTGCTGATTAAAATCTACAATATTTGCGGGCAAGTTATCGATACCATATTCAATGAAGTCCAATCGCGAGGATATTATTCTACTGAATGGAAAAATAACAACCTTCCTAATGGCATCTATTTTATACAAATAAAGACCGGTGATTCTACAGTTGTGAAAAAGCATTTGCTGTTTAAATAACTCCTTTTCCCCACCCAACTTTTAAATTGACCCAATCACGCTTTTCACGTATATATCTTACATGATAATAAAGGCGTTGACAGAGTATTTGGTCGAATTGACCGAGAAACACAGGCTGGCCCCGGGATCGATTGAGACCTATAAAAACCATCTCAAACCATGGGTCGAATTTCTCGAAAAAGAATATAAAACCAATTCACCCGGCCCGAAAGTCAACAGTATTTTATTACGAAAATTCCTGGCGTTGCGGCGCGGACAGAATGTTTCAGTGAGGACATTAGCCGGATTTATTTCAGCACTATCAGGCTTTCAGCTATATTTATCAGAAAAAAAGAAAAATAAAAAATACCTCTGTAAGTTATCCAAATTAAAATATAGCGAAAAGATACCGGAGTTTCTCTCCCGCAAAGAAGCGGGCGAGCTGTTTGATATTATCAAAAAAGATTCATATTTGACCTGGCGCGATTATCTGATGGTATCATTGTTTTATCTGACCGGGATCCGCCGGGCCGAGATGGCCGGACTTCGGATACAAGATATCGATTTCCGTAAACAAGTGATCAATGTTCTCGGTAAGGGTAATAAGACGAGAATCGTCCCGTATGGTGATTCAGTAATAAATAATCTGAAACATTATCTGGAACTGCGCGATAGTTTTATTCTCGGCAAATCGAAACATAAAGGATATTTATTCTTAAATTATCGGGCCGAACCGTTGACCGTCCGTTCGATAGACAGGATAGTCAAAAAGTTTTGCGCCCCATTGGGAAAACGTGTCACCCCGCATATGTTACGACATAGTTTCGCGACTCACTTACTCGAAAATGGGGCTGATATTTTGGCGATAAAAGAATTATTGGGGCATAGTTCCTTGACAACAACACAGAAATATACTCATATAAGCACAAATAAATTGAAATCGGTCTATGAAAAGGCTCATCCGCGAGCCTGAAGATAGATAGAATATAATAGATAGGAGTAATTAGATGGATATACATGCGACAACAATATTGGGGGTCAGATACAAAAATTCAGTCGCGATGGGTGGCGATGGTCAGGTCACTCTTGGCGATACGGTGATGAAAGCAAAAGCAGTAAAAATTCGACGGCTATATGATGATAAAATTCTGGCCGGATTTGCCGGGGCGGTCGCCGATGCATTAGCATTGTTCGAGCGATTTGAAGAAAAAATAGATGAATTCAAAGGCAATCTTCCGCGCGCGGCGGTGGAACTTGCCAAAGACTGGCGCACCGATAAATATTTACAGAAACTTGAGGCGATGTTGGCGGTATCGGATAAAAAACACAGCTTTTTGATAGCCGGAACAGGCGAGGTCATCGAGCCGGATGATGGGATCCTGACTATTGGTTCAGGTGGACCATATGCTCTGGCGGCGGCGCGGGCGATTATTTCTACCAAACCAAAAATGACCGCCGAGGAAATAGTTAAAAAATCTCTCTTGACAGCGGCCGATATCTGTATATATACCAACGAAAATATAACTGTGGAAAAGATAAAATGATTGATACCAATTTCAAAACTCCAAAAGAGATAGTCGAATACTTAGATAAATATATAATCGGGCAGGATAAGGCCAAAAAATCGGTGGCAATCGCACTTCGTAACCGTTGGCGCCGTCGTGCCGCGCCGGAAGATATTCGTCGTGAGATAATGCCGAATAATATCCTGATGATCGGACCTACCGGTGTCGGAAAAACAGAGATTGCGCGTCGTCTGGCTGAGATGGCCGCGGCACCGTTTATCAAAGTTGAAGCATCGAAGTTCACTGAGGTCGGGTATGTTGGTCGTGATGTTGAATCAATGGTTCGTGATCTGGTTGATTTGTCGGTGAATATGGTCAAACGCGAAAAATCGATTATTGTGAATCAGAAAGCGGCTGAAAATGCCAATAAGCGACTGCTGAATTTACTGCTTCCACCGCCGCCAAGAAATCGTAAGCAAGGGATGACCGAGGACAATCAAATTGTCCAGCTTGATACCAATACCCGCAATAAACTGAGAGAGAAACTTCTGGCCGGAAAACTTGATGATAAGACAGTTGAGATGGACACTCCTCAGGATAAATTCCCGGTTGTCGAGATATTTTCTCCAATGGGAATGGAAGATCTCGGTGTTAATTTTCAGGAGATGTTCTCCGGGTTGATGCCTAAAAAATCGAAACGCAGAAAATTGACCGTAGCTGAGGCGAGGAAGATTCTACATAGTGAGGAACTTTCCAAACTGGTTAATATGGATGATGTCATCACTGAGGCATTAGACAGGGCGCAGGAATCAGGAATTATATTTATAGATGAGATCGATAAAATAGCCGGGGAAAAATCGAAAAGCGGCCCCGATGTTTCACGCGAGGGTGTGCAAAGAGATATTCTGCCGATCATTGAGGGTTGTGGGGTGACAACCAAATATGGGATGGTGACAACCGATCATATTCTGTTTATTGCCGCCGGTGCATTCCATTCGTCGCGGCCGTCAGATTTGGTTCCGGAACTTCAAGGACGTTTGCCGATCAGGGTAGAACTTGATTCGCTTACCGCCGGTGATTTTCTACGGATTTTATCTGAGCCGAAAAACGCACTGGTCAAACAATATATCGCATTGATGGCTTCGGAAGATGTTAAACTATCATTTGCCAAACCGGCTTTAAAACGGATTGCCGAGATAGCAGAAGAAGTGAATACCAGTACCGAAAATATTGGCGCAAGAAGACTTCATACGGTTATGTCAACACTTCTCGAGGATATTATGTTTGAGGCACCTAATAAAAAGAAGAGTGTCAAAATCACCCCTCAAATAGTCAATAAGTGTTTATCGGATATTGTCGAAGATGAGGATTTAAGCCGGTATATTTTATAAACAAAAAAGGAATATTAAATGGCTGAAGGAAAATTTGTTACTGCTATTAATTGTATGGATGGCCGGGTACAATTACCGGTTATCGAATATATGAAAAATAAGTTTAATGCTGATTATGTAGATATGATAACCGAGGCCGGCCCGATAAAATGTCTGGCCGATAATTCTGATCCAAATATGATTGAGGACTTCAGATTCCGAACCGAAGTCTCAGTTGCCAAACATGGTTCAAAAGTTGTGGCTATTGTCGGCCACGCCGGATGTGCCGGAAATCCGGTGGATCGCGATATTCAGATCGAGCAGATAAAAAAATCAATCGAACTGGCTAAATCATGGGGCTTTGATGCTGAATTTTTAGGACTTTATGTGAATGAAAACTGGGAAGTAGAAGAAATCTGATATTTTCTAAATTTAGAGAATTATTTGGTTTCTTTTACTTTGTATCTATATAATTCAAAAAGATAATATAATCATTTTCTTTACTCAATTTTCTTGACAAGTGAGCGGTCTATCTATATTCTGTCTGCGGCTTTTTAACTTATACATACTTAAAAGGAGCTTTATAATGGCTAGATCATTTACAGAAATTGCCGACTGCACGGCAAAAGAAATATTTGAGATTTTTGAATTATGCGCTAAGATGAAAAAAGGTGAGATCGCACCGAAACCATTAGCTGGCAAATCGGCCGCCTGTATTTTTACAAAAGCATCGCTTCGTACCCGAATTTCATTTGAAGTTGGAATTTATGAGCTGGGTGGAAATTCCCTTTATGTAACTGACAAAGAGATCAAGCTCGGTGTACGCGAATCGGTTCACGATGTTGCCAAAGTTTTATCCCGGATGGTTGACTTGATAATGATTCGTACTTTTGCGCATAAGGATGTAACTGGTTTGGCCGAACATGCTACTGTTCCGGTGATAAACGGCTTGACCGATCTGGTACATCCCTGTCAGATAATGGGTGATTATTTCACGATTATGGAACATATGAAAAAGGACAAGTATAAAATTGCTTATCTGGGCGATGGTAATAATGTTGCTAATAGCTGGCTTAATCTGGCATCATTAATACCTATAGAATTGACAATAGGTACAGATAAATCGACTCCGCCTGATAAGGGTATGCTGGACAAAGCAATGCAAAATAAAGCAAGCAAGATCGTAATAACGGATGATCCTAAAGAAGCTGTTAAGGATGCCGATGTTATTTATACTGATGTGTGGGCCTCGATGGGCCAGAAAGATCAGATAAATGAAAAACAAGAGGTATTACATAAGTTTCAAGTAAATACGGCATTAGTGTCCGGAGCCAGTCCAGATTGTTTGGTGATGCACTGCTTACCGGCTGAGAGGGGACGAGAGATTACCGATAATGTTATCGATGGATCTCACTCAGTTGTTTTCGATGAAGCCGAAAACAGATTGCATATCCAGAAAGCGATTATGGCTTTTATGCTGGAGCATTAAAATCCAAAGGCGTTAGCCGGTCCCGGGCAGGGAGGTCGTGAAAGGAGAAAAGAGGATGCGTCCAAAATTTGTTAATCCGGGGCTAGCCTTGATCGCTCTGGCTATTTTACTCTGCTGGGCCGGTTGTTCGTCGGATTCTACCCTACAAACAAGCATGCAACCCGGTGTTGAAACCGATCCGGGATTTTTGATCGTACAGGAGCATGTAAATAATTATCTGGATTCTGCTGATGTTGCCTATTCCATGGCATTGAACAAGATCTATCCTGGTGATGATAGTCAGATTCCAAAAGATCATGAAATTTTAGATACCGATGCTATCCCAGGTGGTGGTGCGAGCAAACTTGGAAGTCCGGTATTTTTGGAAGGTTATTCCAATGGTTGGCATTGGACGGAGTATGCGCAGTATTATACAGATTACACATACACTTATACCGACTCAGTCACATTTATGAATGATGACTTGTATCTTTATCTATCCGATGGTCTTGATTATTTAAGATATATCAAACATTGGGAAGTTGAAAATGATGCTACTACCGCCACTCATACGGATTTATCAGGATATTATGATTTAGAGTTTAGTAGATTGGATACTGATACTTTATCTATTAGCGGTTTTGATAATTATCTTGTGGAATGGCACTATTCCAGTGTTGATTCAACTGTTGATGCGGTTTTTGGTTTCGAAGCCACAATCGCCGATGTTGAAATCGTTCGCGGAGACGATGATCTTTGGGCAGATGGATGTCCATGTTCAGGTACTATTGGTATGGATGTGAATGTATCATATACATTAACAGCCGAATCATTCCCAATTATGACTGCCAGATCATGGGAAATTACTGTTTCCATTATAAATGGTGTCGCCACTGTTTCTGCCGAAAGCAATCAACAGTATTGGACATATCAATACACTATGTGCACCGCTGAATAAGCTTCATTTTTATTGATTAATTTTAGGGCCCGGTAATAATACCGGGTCTTTTTTATGGATAGTAATTGGTTGTTCTGTGCGTGGCAGATGTCCTCGTCTACCTCTGTATTTATATGAATGTTGAACAGTTGACATCAGTATAGAAATCTCGTTTATTAATTTTAATATGAAAGAGGTAGCCAAATATTCAGGATGTTTTGTTTGCGGCGAAGACAATGAGATCGGTCTCAAGGCCAAATTTTACCACAAAGACGGCAAAGCCATCACTGAGTATATTGCCAATAAAAGATTTGAAGGATACAAAGATGTCTTTCATGGTGGTATTTTATCGACGCTACTCGATGAGGTTATGATCAAAGCTCTGATAGGTCTTGAGATATTTACCATGACTGTTGAGATGACCATCAAATTTCATAAAATCGTAAAGATTGGGGAGAAGCTGTTATTTGAAGGCGAAATAGACCATCAGAAAAGTCGAATGGTATATACCAAAGGTGTCGCCAAAAACGAAAAAGGTGAGATCGTCGCCACAGCCACCGGTAAATATCTTAAAGTCAATGATAAACTCAAAGCCGAACTGAATAAATCATTAGAAGATGTATAGGTCGAAATCCAGAAAAGGGGTTTCGATAAAAATATATCCCAGCCATTTTAGGCATACTCTTTATTGAAACTAAACACCAAAATTAACGTCCTATTACAAGTTACATAATTTTGAAAACACAACTTGAAAGGGATTCTAATTTAATAGTACAAATATGAATATCTTATTAAAAATTGATTTGAACACCAAATAGTAATAAAATCTGACAGGAGATTATATGCGAGTGATATTACTTTTGGTATTAACAGGATTTATCTTTACCAGTTGCACACAAACAGAAACCAGTTTTCTTGAAACCAAAGATGCCTATTTTGGGTTAACTCCACCTGGATTAATCCCAGAAGTGTTTGCCCCCGGCATCGTCTCTGATACTTCCTGGGCTGAGCATTGCCAAGTCGCAGTTTCGCCAAAAGGTGATGAGATCTATTGGTCGGCATGGACAGGAGCTTACAAATCAGAAGATGGCCAAAAAAACACTGAACAATTATTCTATTCAAAATTTGAAAATGGAATTTGGTCAAAACCAAAAATAGCTGAATTCACTGAGGGAAATCCGTTTGGACTCAATGGAGGCCCCAGTTTTTCACCGGATGGTAAAAAACTATTCTTTTATCAAGTAAAAAGCCCATGGGTATCATCGCCAAAGAGATGCTATTATGTTGAGAGGAAAAATGGGGAATGGAGTAATGAACTCACTGATATAGGTCAACCCTATAGTTCAGAAAGTTATAACTACAGTCCCATATTCTCAAAAAAGGGACATTCATATAAAAACGCCCGAGGAGAAATATTAAAATATTTATATGAAAATGAAAAGTTCACTTTATTAGACACCATTGTCATCCAAAAGGATTTTAAGCCTGCCTGGAATTTTTATATTTCTCCTCTGGAAGAGTATATCATTTTTGCTGCCAAACATGAGGACGGCTTCGGAGACATCGACTTGTATATAAGTTTTAAAACTTTGGAAGATACTTGGGGTGTTCCGATTAACATGGGAAATAAAGTTAACACCGAGCTTCGAGAACGCTTTCCAACAGTATCTCCAGACGGGAAATATTTATTCTTTATGCGTCATACACCTGGCCAGGATATCTTTTGGGTCTCAACTGAGCTTATTGAAAATTTAAAAACACAATCCAAAAACAATTAAAAGGCACAAAAGAATAATATTTTTAAAGGACACTTAAAAATGAAAACTAACAGATTTATAAGAATGAACATTGCACTCATGATAATAGTGTCTCTTTGGACAAATGCATCCGGACAATATAGTGATGAGATAAGCATGGATACAATTTACAAAGGAGAATACTTAGGGCTTAATTTTCCGGACACAATCCCTGAGATCTTTGCTCCCGGTATTATTTCAGGTAAAGGAAGATTACATTGTTTTCCTTCATTTTCATCTGATAATAAAGAAATCTATTGGATGACAATACCACCAAAAATAATAACTATAAGAGAAATTGACGGACAATGGACATATACGGAATCTGCTTCCTTTTCCTCAGGTAGTAGAAATCAGGCACCATTTGTTGCTCATGACAATACAATTTATTTTTCATCTAACAGAGTAGGCGGACAAGGAGGGATGGATATTTGGTACACAACAAAAATGGGTAGTAACTATACGATTCCTATCAATATCGGAGATAAGATAAATACCGCTAACTCAGAATCAACTCCAACTTTATCCAAAAATAAAACGATGTTTTTTTCGGGTTCAGCTCAAGGTAAACTTTATAATTTTGGGATTTATTACTCTACCTATGAGAATGGAGAATATCAATCTCCTGTTTTTCTTCCTGAACCTATAAATATACAGGATACGAACATTTTAGATTACACACCATTTATTGCCCCTGATGAAAGCTATTTATTATTTTGCTCTAACCGACAAAATCCAGAAAAAGAATTATGTCACATTTATATATCTTTCAAAAATAAAACCGGAGAATGGAGTGAACCGATAGATTTAAGTTTAAAAATGGGTTTTACACGAAGTAGTAAATTTCCATATATATCACCTGATAATAAGTTTTTGTTTTTCAGTTGCGGAGAAGATATTTATTGGATTGATTCAAAAATAATAGGAAGTAGGAATGAAGAATGAAATAAAATTCTATTTTAGTTATGGATTTGAAGACAAGGGGCGAGTTATTGAAGTGTCAGAAAAACTGCATGAAAATATGCAAAAATAGAGTTTAGGGCATATTGTTTGGAAGGATGAAGCTTTACAAGGAGAAGATCATAATTCTTGCTCTATTATTTCATTAATCAATGGTTTACAATTTTAGGAGAAATAAAATGAATAGAAAATCAAAGAAACTTTTTAAAGTAATATTGATCAGCATCTTAATAGCCTTCATACAAATTAATTTCCTCAATGCAGAGGAGCTTTTCATCCCAAATGGGCAAAATATAACCACATCCAATAGCTGGGTTGTCAATCTGGCAGATTTTAATGGAGATGGTAAACTTGATGCTTATTTTGAAGGCAAAATATGGTTAAACGAGGGCAAGGGCAATTTTGCCAAAACCAACCGTAATTTTGGCTCTGGGATTTTTGTCAATTTTGCAGATGTAAATGGTGATGGTTTAATTGATGGGGTTAGTGAGGATAAATTATATCTTGATGATGGTAGCCACCATTACAGTATCAGTTTTCCACTTTCTAGTGATATTGTGATGCATTCTGCAGTACTGGCCGATCTGGATAATGATACTGATATCGATATCATCAGTTGTTCAACAACCGAGGACAGGATCCTCTTGAACAATGGAAAAGGTCACTTTACAAATACTGGTAAAAAACTGGGAGGTTGGGGGCAGGCGAAGTATGCTTTTGGCGATATTAACGGTGATGGCTTTATAGATATTTATGTGGCGATTCCCCACACACCACCTCCTGCTATGGTGCATTCTCCAAACAAAATTTGGCTCAGCGATGGAAAAAAAGGCTTTATTGAAAGAGATCATGATATTCCAAAAGCGATGAGTAGAAGTGCAATTTTATCTGATTTTGACAACGATGGAGACCTTGACTTGTTTGTTGCCAGCAATGGCGATACTGGAAATTTAATATTTTTTAATGATGGTAAAGGAAATTTTACTAACAGTGGTCAAAAACTAGGGAATAATTCCAACTCGGCAAAAACTGCTGATTTTGATAATGATGGTGATTCTGATTTGTTTATTTGTCATGGAGAAGTTCCTCTTGGTAATGGTGCCTCCAACTTGATTTGGTTAAATGATGGGAAAGGACATTTTACAGATAGCCACCTGCGATTGGGGAACTCAAACAGTGCGGCAGTTGCGTTGGGTGATATCAACCAAGATGGCAAAATCGATGCCGTAGTGGTAAATGTCATGTTAGACAAAGACAACCACTATAAAGCTGTTCCAACCCCATTAGAAATATGGATAAATAAATCCTTAGATAAAAAGGGAAAATAGTTATAGCGATATCAAAACCTTCCTGAATAAGGGCACGAGGAATTGTTCCCTTTTGTGATAATGAAAAAATAAGTATTAAATAGCATGGGTTATTAAGGTTTTAGTAAATAAGTTTCTATTAAAGATTAATTCACAATAATAAACAAGTTGTGAACTACTCAAAAAGGAAAACTATATGAAAAAGAAATTTTTAATTCTGACAATATTTTCATTTTCAAATTGAAAGATGCAGACGAAATAGAAACGCCAAACAACAAAAGAATGAAGAATAGTTCTTGTATCCCATCTGAAGGGTGGGCATTTTGGAATACACCTGATACATTCACTACTACCAAACAATTTCCCCACCAACCCGATGTTGATTCATTCTGCATTTCTTAATTATGATGTCAATAAAACTAAAGCGGAAATTATAAATTGCAGAAAAGCCAATTGTCCAAAAACTTTTTATATTCAAAACGAAGCCATTTTCGCTGTAATTAAATGAAGGTAAAAAGCTTACAAGGAATTTTTGTGTTTCCAAGAGTGTGGCCGGTTGGTTTTCAAACCGACCGGCACATAGAATGGAAGATTCGGCGAGATGATATCTCCCCGGTCAATCTGAAGATTAATCGGGCACAGGTAATGTGAACTACAAATTTTGAAAACCGTTGCATATAATTGAATATTATTATGCCGATTGATTGATTTATCTGGAAAATGGTGCCGTAATCTGTTGATAATTAATGGTTTTGGTTAATTTGGCAAGTCGGCATTTGAGTTGCTCTGATAGAATCCAATAAAATAATTGAACTAAGGACTTGCTATGATACCCAAGCTCAAAATTGTGCCGCTTTCGAAAATTGTTCCGGTGATGGAGTATTCAAAAACTAAAGTCGAATATATTAAAGAGATAATCGAAACCAGCGGTAGTATTGGCACCCCGATCTCACTAATAGATATGCCTGATAAAAACTATCTATTATTAGATGACAGTTCCATCTTAAAGGTCGCTGAAGATTTTGATATTAATTTTCTCCCCGCACAATTAACAAATCAAAATCAAATAATTGATATCAAAGCAGAGATATTTATTCAGAATTTCAAACCAGAATTAATAAATGAATATCTTTCGATCTTTCCACGGGTGGCATCTATTTGTGTCGGTTGGAAAGAGATTAAGCAACATAAGGATGATTTGAAAATTGTATTTTCTCGAAATAAAGAAAAAGATATTGCTATTTGCTTTCGGAATTCCAACTCTGAAATAATTCCGGGCGGTATTTTTGATTTTATAGATTTTCTAAAACGATCCTGTCAGTTGACTCGAAAAATTTATTCTAATAAAATCAGAACCGCTAATATCAGACCTAATCAGAATTCTTGGTCGTTAAAAATCACCGGATTCAATTTTAATCATGTTTTGTCCGCTGTGACATCGGAAAGATGTTTTCCCTCCGGATTGATCCGTTTTGATTATAAGTGTAGGGTTATTGGAATTGATTATCCGATCAATGTTTTAAATGAAAAAGTTTCGATTCGCGAAAAAGAACAGTTTCTATATGATTTAGTTAATTTCCGTCTAAACAATGACCAGACCGAATATATTGAAGGCGGAGTATATCTTCTAAACTATCTCGTTAAGAAGTAGCAAATAGCGGACATTTGTATTTTATAACTTTATATTGCTTAGAAATAAATTATAAAAAAAGTAAAACCATCCCGAATTAAATAATTCAGGATGGCTTAAAATTGAATGAAACAAACGATTCTATTTAGATAGACCGGCTGTAAAAGTAGTCAGCTTTGATTTATTATGTCCAGCTTTATTCTTATGAATAATATTATGCTGTGCGGCCTTATCTATAATACTGACAGCACTTTTCAGCATGGTATCAGCTTCTTCGCGAGTAGTACAGGCTTTTAAATCTTTAATAGCACGAATCATCCGCGAACGAAGACCACGGTTCCGCAAACGCTCGGCCAGCGATGTTTTCATTCTTTTCTTACAAGACTTGTGAGAAGGCAATATTTCTTCCTTTCAAATTTTCTTATTTCAGGTTGACAATATATATATTATATTCTTTTTGTCAATGAGAAAACAAACAGAACCATCATTGGCCGTATCGGCCACTAAAGTCTCTTCCGCCACCGCTTTTTCGCGGATTTTGGGGTTGGTGCGAGAACAGGTGATGGCCTATTATTTTGGAGCCGGAATGGCCACCGATTGTTTTGTGGCCGCCTTCAGGATTCCAAATCTTCTTCGTGATTTATTTGCCGAAGGAGCTCTTTCCTCAGCATTTGTCCCGATTTTCAAGGAAAAATTGATCAAAGATGGAAAAACTGAGGCTTTCAGGTTGGCCAGTTTGGTCATTTCGGCCCTTATT
>JAAERC010000509.1 GCA_024230695.1 Candidatus Zixiibacteriota bacterium | reverse complement strand
TTATTCTAACCACGACAGGTATGTAATTGCCGTAACCTTATTGAATATAACTAATTATTGGAATCTGTCAACATAATATATGTGTCGGAAAAACTGAAATTTCTTTTAGAATAGATAATTATAATCAATAATATCTTCTAAATAAAACCTTAAGTTTCGACTTTGTTACTTAATTTTAGCCAAAGAATGTTTTAATTAATCAAAGAGAATGAACGGCAATCGGTTACGCTTTAGACCGACAGTATCAATCATTTTTAAAGTCAACACATTTGGTAAAAAAAGAAATATCAATAATTTTATATTGCGTTCTCCCTGATAAAAAAATATTTTTTAATACAATACTAAAACAACTAAATATGGGAGACAGTTATGAAACGGCTTATTTTCCTATTAGCATTTTTTACGACTTTATTAGTTTTTATTTCATGCGTTTCTTCAATCGCCCAAAATATTGATTCGTCAAAATTCGAAACTGTCCGTTTCGCCGTTATAGGTGACCGATCCGGAGGTGCATCGCCGGGTGTTTATGAACAGGTTGTTAAAGAAATAGAGCGCATGAAACCTGATTTTGTAATTACGGTGGGAGATATGATCGAGGGCCCGGAAAACAATGAAGAAAGACTTCGCAACAAATGGACCGAATATCTATCAATAGTTTCACAACTTTCTATGCCTATTTATTATGCTCCGGGGAACAATGATATCGAAATGGATTTTATGGAAAGTTTTTATATTGAGTATATCGGCCAGCCATATCATTCATTTGATTTTGAAGGAATACATATTATTGTAATTGATAACAGTCGCTGGAGTTCAAGTGATGAACTGCCTCAGAAACAAATAGATTGGATAGAAAATGATCTGGAAAATAATGCCAAAGCTAAACAGTGTATTGTATTCTATCATAAGCCTTTCTGGGAAACATCTACTGCCGATAACGAACCGGATAAACTTCATACCCTCTTTCAAACATATGGTGTTGATGCCTTATTTTCCGGGCATTATCATAAATATTTCAGCGGCAAATATGATGATATTCTCTACACCAATGTTGGCAGCTCAGGAGGAAGTATGAACCCGGGGCCAACCGGATTAGAATATCATTTTGTCTGGGTCACTGTGGATGACAAAAAAATATCAATTGCCCCAATAAAAATGGGCGCCGTTTTGCCCTGGGATGAGGTTACCGCTGATGAAAACAAATTTATAACTAAGGCTCAATCAAATAGTATATCTTTTAGTCAGCCGTATATAGTCGCCGAAAGCCAGTTTTCAAATGTTGCCTCTTTTGAGGTAACAATAAAAAACAGTAGCAAGGAATTTTGGCTTGAAGATACGCTCCAATGGGATGTACCTACCACATGGTTTGTTGAGCCATTAAGTAAACCAGTGAGCATTGCCCCTGATTCATCACAGTTATTTAAGTTCAATATAAAATGTATGAAACCTCTATATCCTTTACCGTCATTAACAATAAATTTCCCTTATGGTAAGGACAAAACGGCTTCGGTAGTTGAACAATTGCCAATCGCTCGACAAACCATTTGTCATAAAACAGATATAGGTCCGACTCTCGATGGCAACATTTCAGAAAAATCATGGAATAATCCGGAAACGAATTTCCTTGGTTATGATGGCGACCCCACAGAAACTGATTCGGTCAGGTTTTATTTTGCCTATGACAAAAACAATCTCTATTTGGCTTCTTATTGTAATGATTCAGATATCAAGTCTATTATGACCGGTGTAGCTGAACATGACGGTGCCGTGTATGGGGATGATTGTGTGGGGTACATATTACAGCCTGAACCGGAAAAAGAAGAGATGTACCTTGTGTATGTTAATCCCAATGGATTTATTTTTGACCAGAAAATGACGATTGGTACTAGCGGATATTATGAGAGCGATGAATCCTGGAACTGTGAATATGAGGTCAAAACAAAAATTGGCAAAGATTTCTGGTGTGTTGAATTACAACTTTCGCTTCAACAATTTGGAACTAAGATCGACAAAGATAATTTCTGGGGGCTTAATTTTAGGCGGAAACAGCCGCAACTTAATGATGCCGCTCATTGGCAAATTCCCTGGCGTTATGGTCCAGATTTTCTGGGAAGAATGATTATGGAATAAATAGTGAATTTGTAATTCTATAAATTATATACAGATAGGGTCAGGGCCGTCTTTATAGAGATAGTTTATCAAATACACTATATCCAAAATATCTATTGTACCTATACTATCAATGTTAGCTGATTCGATTATTTGTGGGTCTGCCCCATTTTTATATATGTTATTGATTAAAAATACAATATCAAGAATATCGATATCGTTGTTGTAATCAACATCACCGCAGAGATAAAAAACGATCTTCACGTTTTGATTATCAGGATAATAATTATCTGACACATCAACTAAAAACAGTATTTCATCATTTGCTTCGGGTGCTGATCCTATCAGTGAATCATTTCTCTCAAACATCCATTCCGGGTAACCCGAATAAGTAATCAAAAAAGTTTCATCGTCAAAATCATCTATCTCAGGACAATAACCAAACAAACCGGGAGCCTTAACCAAAAAAGAATCTGCTGAAATAATTTGTGGTGCACTATTAACCTTAAATTGATGAGCCCAATCCTCGCCGATATACGGATGTGTTTCCACCCGGCCAGAATTATCTTCGGCTGAAATATAATAAGAAATTTCTGTACCAAACGGTTGCGCCGGTATGTAGCCAGTAAATGAATCAGGAACGGCAGTTGATGATAATGCTGTCGCGGTAAATCCCCCAATACCGTTTAATTGATAAAACAGATTTAGCGATTCCGGGATTAGTCCGGTTCCAGACAAATCTTTTATTTTCACGGATAATAAGTAATCGTCGATTGTGTTATTAGTCACATAAATCGGCATATGATTAATATAAAGCATCTCCCGGTCAGGGACGCCCATCGTTCGACAGTGGATAGCATCATTACTGTACCAACTGCCATAGTATCTAAGAATTTCGTAACCGGGCATCACCGCCTCATAAAACGCCAGGGCGGCATCATCGTCGGCTGTATACCCGCCGCCAAAAAGCGGAACAAACACCTTGTTATTGAGAATAATCGAATTGGTATATGCTGTGCCGATTGGACAATAGATCCTTACTACCGTATATGGCCTGCCCCAGGGGCTCATTTGTTGCGACAGATAATCAGCGCGATCATTTAGTAAATCATAACTTGACGATGATGGAGGGACATCCTTGACCATAATTGTCGACGGGCTCAAAAATTTTGCCCAGCAGTCAATATGGTGTATCCCGCCAGATTCAATATACGATAAGACCGTATAATCATTACCAAGATAATCAGACATCAGAGTTTCAACTTCTGATTCAGTTTTAAGCGGATTTTCGTCAATTACCAATTCGGTTGACATCGACATTTCCAATCCATTTGACATATGGTTCCCACCCGCATGGATCAGATCCAAACCATAAACCGGGACACTCCAATCGGTACCAATAACACCAGGTATATCGTCATCATCGGGTCGGGGCCGATTGTAAATATGGTCAACGATACCTAACTGATCGGAACCATCGAAAATGAACCAAGGTCCATAATCACGAGTCCAAATACTGTTTGTTGGGGCAATTATAAATTCCACATTGTTCATGTTAACACCAGATGAGGTATAATAGCTTGCCGCTCCCTCTTGAGAACCTGATGATACTATTGTATAAACAATCAAATCCTCGGCCATCTCGACAACCAACTCAATCGGCAAACCAAGCGGGTACCTGATAATCACCCCTTCGGATGGTTCCCATTCGCCCGGATTTCTGATCTCGCCGGATGGGGCCGATGTTACAATATGATCGCGTCCGATTTTATGTAAAATAAGTTTCTCTTCATCAGTTAATCCAATCGGAAGCGATTGTTTTTCCTCAACGGACTGAGAGGTATAAGCAGAGACGAATAGAATAATAATTACAAAAAATATCTTAATTGTCAAAGTCATCTTTTATCACCAAAAAAAAGGACAGCCTTAAAAAGACTGTCCTTTTTAAAATTATAAAGCCTAAAAATCCTGAGGACAGTTTGGATCCGGCCCATCTTTGTAAATTGAATTAACTAGAATTATGATATCAAGAATATCCAGTTCATCATCGCTATTAACATCCCCGCATTCGGGAGGTTCAGGAAGTGGACCATCTTTATATTTATAATTAATAATATAAACAATATCAAGAATATCTAAGACATCATTTGAATCAGCATCTCCACATAAATAAGATTGTACTACCGATAGAGTAACAGGGATAGCACCATTTCTTAAATCCCGTTCGTTTGACGAATAATAAATGGTGCCCACATAATCTCCAACCGCAAGTCCGACCTCATTAAGGACCACCTCAACATCAACTGATCCGTCAATTGGTACGGTTATTAATTCATCAGGAGGTGTTATCCAACTATCACTACCGGAAAATCTGATCCTGAGATCGGCATCCCCAGTATTGGATATCTGCAAAGTATCTTTACCAAGATTATTTTCAAACACCGTAGCGGATAGGTTTTCAGGATTATAGGCAAAGGCTGGGTTTCCAACTACGCCCCGATAAAATCCTTTTAAAGCTAAATCATCGATGTTCCATCCACAATAATTCCAATAAGTATCAGTGGGTCCCAAACCAAATTTAATTTTAAAATCAGGGTTGTTGTCAGCTATTGCAGAAAGATCAAAGGTCACTTCCTGCCAAGCCAGGTCTTCTACTGTCCCTGGATTTTCATAAACCTGTATCCAGGTGGTACCATCGTATGCTTCAATAAAGGCGTGATCATATTGGAAGCTTTCCACTCCGAGCCAGCGATTAAATGATAACTGCACTCCTATATAATCGGTGCAATCGAATGTTAAAGAGACGACCCAATTGGTATCAGGAATTTGATTGTTGTAGTCACCACCAGTACCCGCTTCCAGATCATTTCCCAAAACACCATTATCCTCAGTCGGACTGGTATCAAATTCAGGATCGGGACTACCATAGGCATCTTCACCAACTCCGCCATTAACAGAACCGATAGTCCATTCGGCATTGCCGCCTAATCCGGTCCATCCCTTATTAGTTGAAAAATCATCAAAATAGAATACTTCCCGGTCCCCTACAACCAGATCAATATTTACAGTTGTAGTATAACCATTACCATCGGATAAATCCAAATCAAAGGTAACAGTATATCCGGTCAAGGACGCAGGATCGGCGGAAATGAGGAAAACATCGGCAATATTATCGCCAGTTCCACCATCACCGGCAAGATCACCAAAAGAACCGTTGGGATCGTCAACAGTGACATAGGGATCTGTTTCGGACAAAACACCGATGACTGAACCGGCCAAACCGGTACCAATATTATTGAGAGATACTATAACCTCAGCCGTTTCGCCCGGATCAAGAACATTATTGCCATTTCCGGATGCATCATTAACCGTAACTGATACAAATCCAAGATTAGGCCGATGAACCTCTAATGCAAAATCAGATGACCATGTTGCTCGTTCGGTGCCTGTTATTTCCAAATGAAATGACGCAAAATAATTATCAGGGGTATTAACATCAATATCAAAATCAAAAGCATCGGCAACAAAAGAAGTTCCATTACCACCCAGAATATCGCCAAAAATTTCGGTGGCATCATTTATAATTATATTAGGATCACTTGTTGACAATGTTGCTTCAACACCCAGAGCATCTCCAAACCCAATATTCTCAAGTTGCATCCCAAGTTGTATAGATTCACCGGCATCGGCATAACTATTATTATTGCCAGTAAAATCACTTATTGAATATGATTCATAGGCTACCAGGGCTCCACTCGAACTGGTAACATTGAGATCAACAATATAAGGTAGTCCGTTAAAAGCGGTTATCGTAAGTGTGACAGTTTGTCCTGCCGGAAGATTTTGATCAATAGCAATTGCCGCTTGTCCATTTGCGTCAGTATATGCAGAACCATAAAGAATCCCATCGGCATAAAGGGCACAAAGCGCACCGGTTTCCCCAACTACTTCGAGATTAAATTCTACTTGATCAAACAGAATCGTTGAATTATGATAAACCGTTAAAGGTGCCGGTGTATCGGTCCATATAAGAACCGAAGGATCGCCAAAGATATGCCAGGTATCGAACATATCAACACCGGCAGTTCCGTTGTCATCCATCATTTTAATAGAACCGTTAAAACAAATCCCACCGACCGTGGTTTTTGCCTTTGCCACTAATAAATCAACAGCCTCATCCTGCGCATCCATCGGTGGCGCCCAGGATTGATTTATTGAGGACATATAAGCGGCGATTGCTCCGGTCGGAACACCAGCATTTGTTGCCCGCAACCATGTTTCAGCAAAACAGGTTGTAGTGCTTGTAAAGTTTCCGTTGACACATCCAACGCTAATAACCAAAGGAAGTTTATTTTCATTGGTTAGATTATTAATGTGATATGTACCGAAATTAGTGGTTGACCATGAGGTTGTGCTGCCATGTCCAACATAGTTGACAAAACTGCGACCATCGTTTAAGGCATCAATAACCGGATAATATGTGGCTCCCGGGTCATATATATGATCAACAATTGAATATGTAAATCCAAGCAGATCCAATCGAATATATTCCATATGCTCATAATCAATTTCTCCGCCATCATGACCAATTCCATTTCCCTCGTCTGATGCTATGCCGGTTGCCTTATGAAACCAATCGGTACCGCTGGGATTTTTCTCATAATCTATTGTTCGATTTACCTGGGTTTCAACATCATTTGCACTTTCGGCAGAAAAGCGACCCACAAAAATTTCAGGATAATCATCATCACCAGCCAGCTTGGAGTAACTTGGATCTGATGCTCCACTGGCAACAAATGCTGGCGCCACTTCATTGTGGTCACCAACCAGAAGAACCCAGCCGAGATTATAATCAGGGTCATCATAAAAATTTTGGATATATGCTTTTATATCAGTTTCATTGTTTCCGATTGTTGAAACATCAACAACTGTAGTTCGGATACCCTTTTGTTCTTTCCACGCCGCCAATGGTAAAACCTCATTATGAAACAAATCATTCGTTATAATCAGCATATCTCCGGCTTCGCCAGCCGATGAACCACGTGATGTGGAAAGAGTTATTTCCGGTGGAGGTAAAATAACACCCTGTTCTTCATAATTTATAAAACGTTCTTGGTATATCTGATCAAATTCTGGAAGAATTCTCTTATTGGCTTGTCTGTTGGCAATAATATTATCAGTGCTGATTCCAATTGTGACGACTTCAACTGTAACTGATGTATAGACACGCAATGTTTTTGTCGATGGATTATATTGAAAAGCGTTAAGTTCAACAACAGTGCCACGATAGTCACGGATAATAAAAGGTCGTCTCAAACTCGCTAACCTGTCCGGATACCAGAGATTTGAATTATATACTTGTCCTAATGTATATGGAATGCTTGCTGGATCGGTTTTGCGATAGAGATTACCTTTTGAAGGCGCAATCGGTGTTTCGGGAATATCAACATATTCAGAGGCAATAACATTCACCCGAACTTCGGCATCATCGGGGATAATTAAACTTTTGCATATACGCGGGAGTGATGGTTCTCCTTCTATCAGAAAATTACTTCCCTCTTCATAGCTGATTTGATAATAAGTTTCCCCATTTATTTCGACCGGAATCCGGTCATAAGCGCCAATTTCAAAATTAATAATGGTTCTATCCGAAGTTGATTCTTGTATCGATAAATTAAAATCGTTCGCAACCGCCTTGACTTCATGTCGTTCTGCGTGAGCAAAAGTGGTGAACAGTAAGCAAATCATCAATGTAAGTAGTAGTCTTTTATGCATTTACACCTCTATATATTAATATCCTATATTATCGGTTTTTTTCTCAAACAGCATAGTAAAAAGGACGGTAATCTGTCAAACGTGTAACTTAATAAATATACGTCATAAACGTCAATTTGCAAGCAAAAAATATTACCTAAAATGAGCTAATTTGCTTATTCACACACAGTTATCATATTATCGGCGATATCAAAAAAGATATTACTTCAGATAACCATAGTCGACATAATTAACTTTGATATAATATTTGCTGGATTGACATACGTCTGTAGTACCATACTTATGATCATATATCTCAGGAACTTGAGATTCAAGCACTGGAGCATCACCAAAACTATAATCAGTTGCGAATGGTTTTCGGTGCGGAAATATCAATAAACCTTGACTACGATCATATATATATGGTCTATATATGTCAACCAATCCATCAGGTGTTTCTGCTCCATTTCGGTCATATCGATCCAACCCCAAAACCTGAATATATTTGACACCATTTTGATGATCTAAATTCTCATTTGAGCCATCAGTACCTACGCCACCCTTATAAATATTTATTTCTAAACTATCAAGATCGATATTGCGGGGCATTGAATAAACATTGCGCCATTCGTAATTCCATGTAACAAAAGTAGAAACCGGTGAAGGATGTTTGATCAGTTTCAAACTGTAAGGCTCTTCTGTGGCTTGACCCAAAGTATCAATCGTGCCATTTATGCGTTTGACAATCATAAAGTATCCAAGAAGATTATCTGATATACCGCCATTGGGATACTTAAACATTATCCAATGTTCATTTGGATGTACCCAATATTCCGATGGGTCAATTTCCAGAACATGTGTTTTGGCATTTTCAGCGGCATAATTGGTTGTATCATCCAGATCGACATAAAAATCAGCAAACGGGGCGGCATAATCAACATTAGCACCTATCCTGGCATTATAATAAAGTTGAATACTTATTATAGTATCACCC
>JAAERC010000508.1 GCA_024230695.1 Candidatus Zixiibacteriota bacterium | reverse complement strand
TTCTATCGGATGAAACTGTTAAAAAATTAGACAAATTTTTATTTTGAAACAAAATATGCAAATGAAACCACACTTTGAATCGAGAGTATTTCAATTTGAAAAATCGGATACAATATCAATTGCAAAAAACCTATTGTTTTTTGGAATCTGTTTCAAACTGGAATATTAAAATTAGAAATAAGAAATCTAATGAATTGATACGAAATGACGATACTGCCAATATGGCAGAATAGTGACAATTATGACTTGACATAATATAAATTTATGTATAATATTAAGTTATGAAAATTACAAAAGCATTTATTAAGAACTATCTGGCCAATAAGGCCGGACGACCGTTAAAACCCAAAGAGATGGCCCTTGATTTAAATATACCCAAAAAGGAGTATGCTCAATTTCGTGAGCTGCTCAAATCAATGATTGATGAAGGCCTTCTTGTCAAACTACGACGAGGTAGAATCGGGATACCATCGGCGATGAATTTAATTGTGGGGAATATATCAATTTCTCGGAAAGGTATTGGTTCGATTTGTCCTGATAATGACGACCCTTTAGAAATTTCCCCAGCTGATACTTTTACCGCACTTGATGGTGATAAAGTGATGGTACGAACTGAAGTCGATAGAAGTAACAATCGCATCGGCAAGGTTATCAAAGTAATTGAGCGAGCCCGGAAGAATGTCCTTGGTATATTCCATAAGGGCGAAAATGTTTATTTTGTCACCCCCGATGCCAGAAGGATCCGTCGCGATGTTTATCTGGCTAAAGGCAAAACCAAAAAGGCAATTGAGGGCGAGCGGGTTGTCATAAAAATTAATCTTTGGGATGATCCTCGTCACAATCCTGAAGGCGAGGTAATCGAACGGCTTGGTTTTCCGGGTAACCCCAAAACAGATATTAGAACTATTATCAGAAAATATGATCTATCCGAAGATTTTCCA
>JAAERC010000507.1 GCA_024230695.1 Candidatus Zixiibacteriota bacterium | reverse complement strand
CGCCATGCCTTAATTTTCAATAAATACATATTGCCTCCATAAATTATACTGATAGCAAATTTGAAATATCTTTCAGGATCATTCAATGATATAATATTCAATCCCCATCGTCAATATGAATAATGAATATATTTGCTATTTGAGGGGTACTCCACAGCTTGTTATAAATCCTGAGATAAACGAAGGGCTGTGGGCACCAAATCTCAAACCTTTAATTATTGACTACCAAAGTAGATTGGGCACCACAATATATCTCAATTATATTCTCTCCCACTGACAACGGCTGTCAGTCAATATTGAGAAATATTGGAAATGTTGAAATAGACTGGAGAAAGAGACTTACTTAAACAGATAGCCGGCACTGATACGGAAAGTGGCGTCGAGATCGCTATTATGCAAATAAGCCAGATCGACTTTGATACGATTAATATTCAAACCAACTCCGGCCGTGAACTTACCAATATCAGAACCGAGCCGACCAAATATCAATTCTTTGTATGACAACTCACCGCCAAAATGTGAGTCAAATGAAATATCACCGACCCAGAATTGCGAGGCATCTTTGATACCCTCAAATCTGATATCACCCGACAGTGCAAGTCTGAGAGTAAAATCTTTTATGTTTTGTTTATACATCAAACCCGGTTTAACCGTTGGCAAAATCGATTCGGAATATTTTTGAGTAAACCGAATATACCCCGAGGTCAGATCAGTGACCATCAGGCCAAAACGAAACTTATTACTAGCTTGATACAAAACTCCGGCATCAACAGTAAAACCAAATCCCTTACTTGCACCCAAGTCGCGGTAGATAATCCGAGCCGTCACTCCAAAATCAAATTTGTTTTTGATCTTCCCGGAAACCGATCCGGCCAGAAGATAATCACCATGAGTCAATTCACGAACAATAACCGGTCGATTACGAGCGGCATCCCACTCAGTGATATTTATCCCGCCGCCGCCCAGATAATAAAAATAAAAACCATACGCTTTGATTGTACTATTAACTCTATTGCGATTAACTGTGTATCCGATAAAATCATGATTAAGAAGCGACCCAAATGTCTCAGCATGCATCGCGGTAATATTACGGCCACTCAAATAATTCAACCCGGCCGGATTCCAGTATCCAGCAGTCGCGTCAAATGGCCCGGCAATAGTTGCACCACCCATCCCCAATGCTCGACCGCCAACACCAAGCATAAACGACTCCCCGGCATACTTGGCCGAAAATGCCGGAGTGAACATCAGAACAACTAATATTAGAATAACTATCGTTTTCATAAGCTCTATTATATTATATGCAAATTATATTTGCAAGATGAAGCTTTATAAGGAAAAGCTAAAAGATGATGATATCACCAAAAAAAAGGGCGGACTATTCATCCGCCCCTAATATTAAATTCCAGATTAGAAAGAGTTAATTACTTTCTTTATCAGTTTTCTCAGCTTTGATCAAACCTGGGCAACCCTTGTGAGCAGCTTCGCCATCTGCCACAGCCGCAACTACCTCAGCCTTGAATCCCTTTTTTGTGACCAGTTTAATCAGCTTATCAGATTCGACTTTTGTCGGGTCGAAACAAACTGTTGCCATTCCACTTTTATGATCGATCGATACGACCTTGAAAACGCCATCCTGCTCCATAAGAGCCTTGGAAACCGATGATTCACAACCACCGCAAGTCATACCTTTGATATTCATTGAAACGACTTCGCATTTTCCTTTGTGATCACAATCAGCTTTGGCATCAGTAAGACTGCCATCAGTTTTTTCAGTCTTAATGCCGCAAATTGTGGCACAGGTTTTTGAACATCCAGCTTTCAATGTTTTTGCTTTGTCGCCACCACAGGTCGGTCCGGCCAAAACAAAATTAGTCATTGCCATAAAAGCAAAAACGATCACAAATCCCATAATCAAATTCTTTTTCACGTTGCCTCCATTAAAATGTATTAGTTAAATTCTATTTAATACTTATTTTGTCTGCTTTATCAATTCTATATCGATTTAACATCACAAATTTAAAAAAGTTCCATATTTTAAGTTTATTAATATCTTCTTTAGTATAATAAAAATAATTTAAATTAAGTTATCGGCCAGTTGGCGTGTAAATGTTTGTTGCCTATCGTAATAAAATTTAATAATTAGTTGTGTATAAGATATGAAAATTGACAAAAAAGTAAAGACAATAATCGGTTGGCTTCTGGCAATCACTATTCTG
>JAAERC010000506.1 GCA_024230695.1 Candidatus Zixiibacteriota bacterium | reverse complement strand
TTTTGGATCTATTTTTAATCCGGCATTCACATATAACTGAGCCGAATCAAACACTTTCATCTCTATAAATATATAGGCCGTATTAAAAAAATTGGTGGCACTATTTGGATCTAATTGTGCAGACATTTTATGTGATTCCAGCGCCTTGCCCAATGAATCCATCTTGAGATATGTGTTACCGAGATATGAATAGGTATAAGAATGTTTTGGTTTCAATTTCCGGGCTTTAAGGAGATATTCAAGAGCCTTTGGATATATTTTTAATTTTTGATAAGAGGCACCACATAAAACATATAGATCAATCATTTTATCATCTTTTGATATCCCCAAGTAAGCTGATTTTATTGCCTTCCTATAATGCTTCAATTTATATTCCAATTGTGTAATTTTCTGACAGATTCGTGCGCTTCTATTCTCTTCATCAATCCGATAATAAAACTCTAGTGCTTTTTCTTTATCATCGAGTATTTGCCAGTAATGATGAGCAATCAGTTCTAAAGAATAACTTCGATTTTTGCTACTGACTTCTAATAATTTTTCCGCTCTTATTAACTGCCTTGATTCCGAAGAGTTCATAAATATCCATACCGCCACGAAAAACAATGTTCCAAATATCAATGAAGTCTTAGCGTACTTGGACATGGTATTAAAATGCTTTCGTTCCAATGATAATAGTATAACAACCAATCCGACTATTGCCATTGGTGTCGAGAAAAGATCCCAGTCGCGGGCCATCCCAAGTTTCGGATCAAATAAACAGATAAACAAAATTGATGGACCAATCATTAAATAGAAAAAATATTTTATCTGCTTTTTAGATATTTCTGTTGTTTTATATTTTATAAATAAGGGAACTAAAATAATAATCATAGGTGCGATAAGCAGGATCTCATTGAAAATATCAATTATATGAGCAAATGAAATAATAGAATATTCACTTGCAGAATAAAAAGGCAGTAGCATATCTGAAATACTGGTCTGGTATTGTGGAAATTTTAAACTCTGATTTATATAAAATCCGATTAATGTCATCAAAACAATCAAACTGATTATTATAGGTAATATTTTTTCCGATTTATTAGACGGTTTAACAATTCTTAAATTAAAATAAAGCAGATAGCAAAAAGCCGGCAATAAAATATATCCCAACTGATGCGAACTGATCGCCAGGACAAATAGAATTGTTGTGATTATCAAACCCGATTTAATTAACAGGTATCGATAAGCATACAGAATAAATAGAAGGGTAGCAGGATACAAAAGAGAATATGATTCAACATATCCGAAAAAAATCTGTATTCCGCCAAGACTAAGAATCAGCATTTTTACCAGAGAACCTGATGATTTATTGATTGATTCTGGGAACTTGAATAAATATATTCCGATGACAAACAGTATTCCAAATATTATGCTGAGCGAAGTATAAATGGTTTCAGCCTCAATTCCAAAAAGTGGATTGAGACCCATATATAATATAGAATGCAGGAAAAAATCGAGTGGCTCGGGCGGGTTGTGAAGATACCCTTTTTCAACCTGATAAACCCGCTGGTAACCATCACCAAGTGTATGAACATGCACCCGTAGCAGATAAAACAGTAACCCAACAAGTAAAATCAAAATAGTAATCTGAATGAACTTAGGCAAACGCTTGAATTGTTTTGATATATTTTGTCCCAGAGAATATAGCTTACCGGATATGTCAGGGAGCAAAATCATTAATATCATAAAAGCTAGCACAACACTGAAAATGAGTTGAAAATATTGAAGATGATTAAAACCCCACATCATATTAATGGGGAGAAGCCCTGCTATAAAAAACAGAAGGATCAACGCAATTATCAAATATAATATAATTGGCTGTGTATTATTTTTATTTATTTTTCCTATTCTCAATTTTCCCTGCCAAAATATTGTAATGATATTTTAAGATAAGGTTTAATTTATAATATTCAATATCAAAAAGGCAAATCTTATTTCAGAACAATATCAAAATCCACTTATATTGGCGACCGATGGTATCGGTCTTTGACATTTAATCATTGGTTACATATAATATGAATATTCGCTTAATAAAAATAAGGAATAATACATGATAGATCGCAAAACAGCTTTGCCATTGATGGAATCAAAAATTAAAAACATAAACTTAAGAAAACATATTTTGGCAGTAGAGGCGGCGATGATCAAACTGGCCGAACGGTTTGGCGAGGATAAAAATATATGGGGATTAACTGGATTGCTTCATGATCTCGATTATGATAAAACGGTTAAACATCCTGAGAAACACTCTTTTATTACCGAAAAATGGCTAACCGAATACGATCTTCCCAAAGAAATGATCTACGCGATCCGCTGTCATCCTGGCCACTCTGAATGTAAATCAAAATTTGATTGGGCCCTATATGCTTCCGATCCGGCGACTGGATTTCTTGTCGCTTGCGCCCTTATGCATCCTTCGAAAAAATTAATTAATATTGATGCCGATTTTATTCTCCGTCGTTTTAAGGAAAAACGGTTTGCCGCCGGGGCCTCGCGCGAGGCGATGTCGGCCTGTTCCAATTTAGGATTAGAACTAAGCGAATTTATGATGCTTGTGCGTGATGGAATGCTTACAATTGTGGATAAACTTGAGCTTTGAGTAAATCAAAAACCATATTCCGTCGAGATGTTCTTGGCTGGTCGATGTATGATTTTGCCAACACGATTTTTTCAATGAATATTTTATCATTGTATTTTAAAAGATGGGTCGTTGAAGATTTGAATTATGACGGATTATATTATGATTTATCATATGCTGGTTCGATGCTTCTGGCAGGTATAATTATGCCGGCATTGGGGGCGATTTCAGATCGATCTCAGAAGAAAAAAATCTTTCTTTTTCTGTTTAC
>JAAERC010000505.1 GCA_024230695.1 Candidatus Zixiibacteriota bacterium | reverse complement strand
GATAAAAACGAAAATGTATATCTGATTGATTTTGGTATCGCCAAGGTAATGCGTGAGGATGCTACAAAAACCGCTTATCAGGCTCTGACCCCGATGTTTGCCGCTCCCGAACGTCAGGGAGGCGATTCCAATTACAATCCATTTGTCAGCGATATTTATGAGACCGGAGTAACCCTTTTCAACTTTGCGACCAACGAAATGCCATACCGTAATCCGGCCAATCCGGATATTAATGAGTGGGGCGGGCCAAAAGCAAAAAACCTCTCACCACAGATGAAACATGTCTTAAAAAAAGCCACTCACCCTGATCCCAGCAAGCGATATAAATCAATTGCGGAAATGCATAAGGACCTTAATAAGGTTCAACAAGTTTATGGTGGGAAATCGAATAAATCTCTTTGGGTAATCTCGGCAATAATCATTCTAATTGCAGGCGGTGCATTTATAACTCGTGATCGGTGGCTTCCGGCCGCGCAATCCGCCATTGATTCATCAGAAGTAAATGAGATTATTTCTGATATAAAAGATGCTCTTCCGACCGGAGATGCCTTCCAAGATACAACTGCATCAGAAGAAATCGCTGTCGCCGATAGTCAATCAACAACTATCAAAGAACAGCAAGAACCAATTGAGGTTACTAAGGCTGAAGATGAAAAAAGTAACCCAGTTGTCAAACAAGAGGAAACGCCTGTAATTGATACAATAAAAACGGTTGCTGTTGTTGAGGAAAAACCGAAACCAAAACCGGAACCGCCAAAACCACCACCTCTTCCAACAATAATGATCAATGTCATTCCTAATTACAATGTGGCTATATTGGTTAATGGTGTCGAAAAAAGCCCTAATAAAAAATTTGATATCAAAAAGGGCAGTCATGATATAACTATTATTCATCCTGACTATCCGATCTTAATCGATCGGGTTCAAATCAATGTTGATAAAAGTTTACGGTATAATTTAAAGGATGAATTTTACCTGAGGGACACTATCAAGTTTTCTATTGGTGCAATTCCATCCGACCCGGGTGATGCGAACCTGGAAGTTCTTTTTAATGGGCATGGAAATAAATATAAATTCAGTAATCTCCCAATATTTGACCTGCAAAAATTGAAAGGTGAATGGCGGGTTGAATTTAACATTTTGGATAATCAGGAACGACGTTATGCCGGTGCTAAAATCGACTCTGCCGTAACTTTTCCTTATGGCGGAGGGCCGCGCGAAAATATAAGAAATGGGCGATCTACGGTTGATTTTGGAGATCCAAAGTGGCAAGATGTGGAACCTATTTCAATACTTGTGTATTGGTCAAAGAATTAGAAATAAATAATTTAAACATATTAATATTGAAGGAGGTCAAATGCACAAAAAGGTGATTTTGTTCCGCTTCTCTATAATTACAGTGTTGATCTCATATTTAATTGTGGCTGTTCTTCCTTTAGGAGCTCTGGCACAGGGTGCAATCAATTGCCCCTATGACAAAGAGTCGCCTTCTCTTGAACATGCTCGTCAAACATTTAAAGGTCTTAATTACAACTGTGCCGAATTGGAAATCAATGACGTTTTATTAGATGAATCATTGACCCTTAAGGAAAAGGCAGATGCCCATGTTCTGATGGCGGCTGTTTATTATGCCAAACTTAAGGATGTCAAAGAAAAACGGAATAAAGTAATTGAACAATTTGCGCAAGCTTTCAGATCGTATGCCGATTGGTCGGGAGATGTTGATATTAAGTCGACCGAATTTTTATCAATGATGGACCACGCCAAAACCCTTGTTCAAACTGAAATAAAGACCCCTGACCTTGATACACTGGTCACGATTCCAACTCTTGATTCCGGAAATAAAAAACCATGGTACACTAAATGGTGGGCGATCGGACTTGGTGTTGGAGTTGTTGCCTTAGTTTTAGTCGGAGGTGGAGGAGATAGCGAATCGGCTCCCGATGCTCCATTAGGTGACTTCCCGGATCCACCTGAAACAGGAAAATAGTAGAATAGATAAAGGAGAATAAAATGAAAAAATGTCTAATTATTTTAACGATTTTGCTTTTACTGGCGGTAGGAGCTTTCGCTCAAGCGCCAAATGAGATCTCTTATCAAGGAAAATTAACAAATGCACATGGTGACCCGATAACCGAGGCTTCAAGTGTTACTTTTGCTATTTATGCCACATCAACGGGAGGTACAGCTATATATACTT
>JAAERC010000504.1 GCA_024230695.1 Candidatus Zixiibacteriota bacterium | reverse complement strand
GCAACCTGATAAATACGATCACGTAAAACAGATGTATCTTTATAACATTCGGTAAGGGCATGCCAATCGACAATACAGCAAAACATATTGTAATCATTTTGAAGCGCCACCCAATTTTTTAGCGCACCCTCAAGATTACCAATATGAAGGGCACCGGTCGGTTGCATTCCCGATAAAATAGTTTCCTGTTTCATCGACTACTCCATAAAAAGGTATGGTTTCCAGCGATCATCAATGTTGCCAACAAAACGCTGGATATAAGTTATGTGGTTAGGACGAGTCGGTTTTCGGCGTAATTTCAAACCGGCCGCTTTTGGTGTCCTGTCCCCTTTTTTATTATTACATCGATCACAAGCGCAAACCAGGTTTTCCCAGCTGTCAGCGCCTTTTTTATTTTTTGGAACAACATGGTCAACGGTCATCGGTCCTTTGGTGGATCCACAGTAACAACAAGTATGCTCATCGCGAATAAGAATATTTTTACGGGTCAAAACCACGCTCTTTCGCGGGGCCCTGATATACCGGTCAAGTCTGACAATTGATGGCAAAGAATACGATTTCAAAACTGATCTTATTTTGATACCATTTTGAGTTTCGATCATCTCCGCTTT
>JAAERC010000503.1 GCA_024230695.1 Candidatus Zixiibacteriota bacterium | reverse complement strand
TTTGTAAAGGTTCCTTTTAATAATGAATCGAGTTGTTCCTCTAAATATGTATCAACGGCGGCGACCGAGTCAAAATTACTCCTAATAAAGGCCCCCAGACTCGACCAGTCGCGCCAGGTTGACCATATTATAAAAGATTCATTATCTTCGATATTTTCCGGAGGAGGAAATGTTTTGGCTTGGTAAGGGCCCCTCTCCCAGCTATACATATCTAATCCCAATGTTTCATCGGTACTTTTAAAAGGCGCCGGAGCACCGGGGAATTCATATATATTTGGCCACCAGCCGATTGGTAATTCAAATCCAAACCATGATTTAATCACCGGTTCATCACGGACAAAGGTCCAGCTTCCATCCCAGCCGCGGCGAAATGGTTCTTTATCTTCTATAGAATAGGTGATTTCCAGGATGTAGGGAAATTCAATTTTCTCATGAGATAATATTGCTTCATGAATGTTTACATAATCGTCAGCATTTGATAGTGTCTCAGGAAGTTCCTTTTCGATTGCATCCAGATCAGTTACGGACCATTTGTTATCACGCCAGGTTCTAACCGTTTCTACATGAAGCGAACAACGAGAAGGATCATACGGTACACGAATATTGCCATAGTGTTCAAAGGCATCTTTGGCGTTGATCCATATAATTCGGTGATTATATTTTGTGTAGCGACTGTCTTTATTTAATCGAATTCTCTCACTGTCAAATAAGATAACGGCATCTTCATTGGACATATCTAATCGAACACTGGCCTCTTTCATTAACAACGAAATATCAAGATTGCCATCTATTGATTGTTGTGCCGAAATCGATGTTACACTTAGAACAAAACAGCCAACAGCCATAAAAGTTGGGATCAATATTTTATTAAAAAATTTCACTTTTGCCGCCTTTCGATACTTTGCAAACAGTTTTAAACAGTTATACAACCTATGCTACTCATAAAGCCATATAAATGACACAGGTTAATTTTGAATCTATTATATCGGGAGAAGATTTCCAAGAGGTTTTCTGATTATAATATAGATGTCGATTGGAATTGATTTATTATATAAAATTATTTTATAATTAGTAATGTGCAACTCCAAAAACAATAAAGTAGTGATTATCAAAAATTATAGATCAGAATTTCCCGATCCATTGATATTAAAAAAGGGTGAAAGATTAAAAATCGGGCGGAAAAAGACTAATTATAGCGGATGGATATGGTGTATGGATATTAATGGAAACGGTGGCTGGATCCCTGAAAAATTTGTAAAAATAACCGAAGATAGTTGTGTAATGCTGGTTGATTACGATGCCACCGAATTAACGGTTTTGGTTGGTGATGAATTAACAATCCTTTCTGAGGAAAGCGGCTGGGTTTTGTGTTTGAATAGTAATAATCAAAAAGGTTGGGTTCCACTGGAAAATGTTAAAAGAATTTGACAAAAAATACAGAGTTGTAACAACAGTTGATAAACCAGAGCTATTGGAAATAGCCGATGAAGTGGTCCTTCTATCGTGGCCTGAATTTATGCTAAATGATTCAGTTGCGAATAAGTACTGGAATCGTCTTTATGAAGAATTCCCTGAGTATCAGTTTTGTTTGATGGATAATGAAAATGACACCGCTATTGCTGCGGGAAACTGTATACCGCTTTATTATGATGGTAATCCCGATGATTTGCCCGAAGATGGCTGGGACTGGGTTTTGCAAAAAGGATTTGATGACCGGCTTGTTGAAACCACACCCAATATTATGAGCGCGTTGTCGATTACAATTCATCCTGCTTATCGCGACAAAGGTCTTAGCCGTGAAATGATCAGGATCATGAAACAAATCGGACATCTAAACAATCTTAAAAGCTTGATTGCGCCGGTGCGGCCGTTTCTAAAAAGTACTTATCCATTGATTCCAATTGATAAATATATTTTATGGCGCGACGAAAATGATTTGCCGTTTGATGCCTGGATTAGGGTTCATCATAGGGATGGCGGAAAGATTATTAAAAGCTGTCCCCAATCTATGCGGATTACCGGAACGGTTTCTCAGTGGGAAGAGTGGACCGGCCAGAAATTCCCGGAAAGCGGACTTTACACGGTTTATGGCGCATTGGTACCAATAACAATCGACTGTGAAGCTGATTTGGGCGAATATATTGAACCCAATGTTTGGATTTACCATTCAATAGATTAGCCAAAACAACCGATTATTATATAAAGTACAAGAAGGAATTGCATGCGACGATTAAGATATAATAATTGGATCTCGATTTTTACATTATTAGTAGTTTTTGGAATTCTATTATCAGGCGCTCACGCTGACTCAAAAAAAATCTGTGACTATTGCAAACGTCTGATTACGGATGCAAGCGGGGTTCAGGTTGAAAATAAATATTATCATAAGAGTCATTTTATTTGTGAAGGTTGTTCTCAATCATTGGTTGGTAAAGAGTTTATCAGGAAAAATGATAACTTGTTATGCAAAAAATGCTATGAGGTCAAATTCACCCTGAAATGTGTGATATGCGGTGAAACGATTCAGGGTCAGTATTTGCAAAGGAATGGCCAAATTTATCATAAGAAATGTTATGACCGGTCATATGGCAATCATTGTAGTTTTTGTCAAAAAATAATTGATGGTGATTATCTCACAGACTTTTGGGGAAATAAGTATCATCAATATCATGAGAATAATGAACCATTCTGTTTATATTGCCGCCGTTTCATATCTGAAGATATCTCAAAAGGCGGCTCGGTATATAATGATGGCAGAAATATCTGCGGTATATGCAAAAAAACGACGGTCGATAATATACGTGAAGCTGAAAAACTTATGTCTTTTATCACCCAAAAGTTAAATAAATATGGACTTAAAATCGATCTTACCAATGTTGAACTCAAACTGGTGGATAGAAACCATTTGGCGAACCTTGCTCATAGTCGA
>JAAERC010000502.1 GCA_024230695.1 Candidatus Zixiibacteriota bacterium | reverse complement strand
TTTCGGCGGGCATTCCCGAGGAGGCGATCGTGATAGTAACCCAATTGCGCTGATTGTAGCAATGATAGTCGCACCATTGGCGGCAATGCTGATCCAGATGGCTATATCCAGGTCACGAGAATATAAGGCCGATGCCCGAGGTGCCCAGATAACCAATCAATATCTTGGACTGTCTTCGGCGCTGGAAAAAATCCACAAAGCACCAGCCAAAATGAATCTGGACAACCGCCCCGA
Organism: Candidatus Zixiibacteriota bacterium; assembly: GCA_024230695.1. Next base: position 4,583 of record JAAERC010000502.1, on the reverse strand, counting down.
AATGGCCCATCTTTTTATTGCCAATCCGCTATCGGGCAGAAAGTTTACATCGCTTTTTTCCACTCATCCACCGGTGGAGAAACGAATTGAAAAATTACAAAAACTCGCGATGGGAGGTCTTGATTAGTATTGTCTGGAAATGGACACTACTCCCCCATGAATAACGCATATTTCGAAATCATTGCTATTTTGATCCTGATCGCCGCCAACGGTTTTTTCTCATTGTCTGAATTCTCAATTATTGCCAGTCGAAAAAGTAAGCTAAAACAGATGGCCGAGGAGGGTAATCACGCCGCCTCAAGAGCCGCTAAAATACAAGCACAACCAGAATCTTTTCTTGCAACGGTGCAAGTGGGAATTACTTTTGTTGGAGTTTTGGCTGGCGTCTTTAGCGGGATGACCATCGTTGGATTGCTCAAACCATACATCGTTGATATTCCGATTCCAATAATCTCAAATTCGGCTCAAACGTTATCATTTATTATTGTTGTGATAACCATTGCCAGTCTGACAATTGTTTTGGGTGAGTTGGTTCCCAAATATTTGGCTCTTTCCGGACCGGAAAAAATAGCTTCGGCGGTTTCGGCCCCGATGATCGTATTTTCTAAGGCAGGTTTTTTCTTTGTTAAATTTCTTAATGGTATTGCCCGACTTCTACTCAGACTATTTGGCCTTAAAAAAATCCCCGAAAGAAGTTCTATTACTGAAGACGAGATTAATTATATCATTGCCGATGGCAAAGAAAAAGGGATCTTTGATGCTACAGAACAGGAGCTTATTCATTCGGTATTTGATTTTGCCGATACCACTGTTCGCCAATCAATGACGCCCAGAATTGAAATTATCGGAATAGACGCAAACGAAAAAGCAGATAAAATTCTTGAGGAAATAGCGCAAAACGATTTCTCCCGTTATCCGGTTTACAGTGAGGATCTCGATAAAATCGAGGGCATTATTTATACAAAAGATATTATTCGGGTCCTTCAGGGTTCGCGGTCACTTATTATGAATGATATCGTCCGTAAGGCTCATTTTGTACCTGACTCAATGAAACTGAGTAAGCTTTTGACTATTTTCCAGCAGAAAAAAATACAAATGGTTTTGGTTCTTGATGAGTTTGGAGGAACAGCCGGACTTATCACATTGGAAGATGTCTTAGAGGAGATAGTCGGGGAAATCCAGGATGAGTTTGACACTGATCAAAGAGAATTTGTCAAGGAAAACGACTCAGTCGCTTTTGCATCGGCATCATTCAGGGTTGATGAATTAAATGATGATTTTGATACCGAATTACCCGAAGATGGTCCCGATACTCTGGGCGGTTTGGTGTTTGAACATCTTCAACATCCGGCGGTACAGGGCGAAACAATGGTTATCGAAGGATTAAAATTTGAAATTCTTGAAGTTGATGGAAATCGTATTAAAAGACTTCGTATTGAAAAAGAATTATCTGATAATCAACCGGCTGATCAGGATTAACCAAACTCAGAATATCTAATATATTATTTCTTTAAAAATATCTGAAACAGTTCGGCACCGGTCACAGTGACCACAGAAACAATGATCCCGGCAATCACAACTCCAAGCGCCAGATACCAGAAAGCTTTTTTCTTATCAAGTTTCAAAAGCCATGCGGCCAGAGTTCCGGTGTAGGCTCCGGTAATAGGTAAAGGAATTGCCACAAAAAGCATGACCCCCCAGTATCCATACTTGCCTATTTTTTCCTCCGCCTTTTTCTGGGTTCGGGTCACCCAATAATCAAATAGCTTTTTATACAGCCCAATACGATATAGCGGTTTGTGAAGTGTTTCAAAAAAAAGATACAACAATGGAATAACCAGCATATTTGCGAAAACACAAAGTGTGTAAGCCAGAAATATATTAATCCCTTGTGAAAATGCGAAGGGAATGCCGCCACGGAGTTCTGAGATCGGCAGAAGCGATAGTATTATTGACTGTAGTATATCATTCATAATCTTATGAAGGTATATCCGATACTGTTTATTAACAAGACTTTTTCGCTGATAGTTAATAATTATTATCTTTTATTTTGCTGTTTCTAACATCATTTCTGTACCGTATATTAAATTATGGCGCATTCGCATTCACATAGTCATGTCGGGCATGGAAAACGGCTATTTATCACGATCCTGTTTAATATTGCTATAACTGTTGCAGAAATTATCGGTGGACTACTGACTGGTTATCTGGCTCTGCTGGCCGATGCTGTCCATAATCTATCGGACGTTGCCGCTTTGATTTTGGCTTATATCGGAGATAAAGGCGCAAAACGACCACCTACCAAAAAATCGACTTATGGTTTCAAACGATTGGAAGTGATGACCGCCTTTATATCGGCGGTAAGTCTGGTGGTGATAGCTATCTATATCTTCTATGAAGCATACCAACGATTTATTTTACCGCAACCTATTTCAAATCCGACTCTGCTATTGGTTATAGCTTCAATCGGTCTGATTGGCAATATCCTGTCGGTTTTTATATTACATTCGGCGAAAAAATCATCGCTTAATATCAAAACCGCCTTTCTCCATATGCTATACGATACTCTCTCATCGGCGGCGGTAATTGTAGGGGCGATTGTTATTATAAATACCGATTGGGTTTATCTTGATCCGATTCTATCGGTTATAATTGGTCTGATGATACTCTGGTCATCATTTGATGTTTTAAAAGAAGCTACCATTATATTTTTTGAAGGCGTCCCGCGCGGCATCAATTTTGATGAAGTAGCTTTGGCCATTAATGATTTTCCAAAAGTAATAAATGCTCATCATTTACATATCTGGTCACTGTCATCATCAGATATAGCGTTATCCTGCCATATCTGTCTCTCCGAAGCAAATTATATTCATGCCCCGGAAATTATTAGAGAAATTGATGAGTTGATGAAACATAAATTTAAAATCGGACATTGTACTATCCAGGCCGAAATGGATATCTGCCCAGATGACCATATTATTAATAATCCACTGGCAATAAAGGACAATCATGAATAGACATTCCGGCAACATTATTGAAACAAAAATCAAAGATCTGGCCTATGATGGCAAAGCAATTGGTGAGATTGACGGCAAAATTATTTTCCTTAATGCCGGCTTACCGGGTGAGGTTGTCAGTGCGAGGATCATTAAATCGAAAGCAAATTATGCTACCGGTAAGGTTATTGAAATTCTGGAAAAATGCGATGAGCGGATAAAACCGAAATGCGCTCATTTTGAGATTTGCGGCGGGTGTACCTGGCAGGATCTTGATTATGAGCGCCAGTTGTACTATAAAAGGAAACAGATCGATGACTGTCTGAAACATATTGCCAAATTTGAAACAGTCGATCTGGCGGATATTATTCCCGCCCCGAGTCAGTTTCGTTATCGAAATAAAATGGAGTTTTCGTTTAACACTGATCCTGAGGAAGACTTTGTTCTGGGGCTACACAGACGAGGACGGTTTAATGAGATCTTTAATCTGAACCAATGTTATATAACTTCTGAAACTGTTCCTAAAATTGTATGCTGGTTTCGGGAATTTGTGAAAAAAAACGGAATGACAGCGTATGATGTCACTGAGCATACCGGTTTTTTGCGGTTTCTAATGATTCGTGAGGCACAAAACACAAATCAAATAATGCTCAATATTGTAACAGTTGATGGTGAAATATTAAATATTGAAGCTCTTCTTGAAGATATAAAAAAACTATTTCCCGAAGTTGTCACGGTTGTTCAAAATATCAATAATAAAAAATCTAATATTTCAAAAGGCGAAAAAGAGATAATTCATTTTGGAGAAGGATTTATTGAGGAGCAAATACTTAATTGTCGCTTTCGAATATACGCCAATTCATTTTTTCAGACAAACTCACTTCAAACTGAAAATCTATATCAAACCGCTTTTGAATTATTACAACCAAATCAAAATGACAGGCTACTTGATTTATATTGCGGCGCTGGAACAATTGGACTAACCGCGTCAAAAATGGTTGAAGAAGTGGTTGGCCTGGAATTTGAACCGACAGCTGTTGAGGCGGCTCGGGAAAACGCAAAATTGAACGACATAAACAACTCCACATTTTATACCGGATTGGCGCAGGAGCTATTACGAAAAAACCCGGAAATTCTGGATGGAATCAACTCAATTATTACTGATCCACCCCGGGCCGGAATGCATAAAAAGGCGCTGAAGGCACTAATAGAGCATAATAACAAACGCCTTGTTTATATTTCGTGTAACCCGTCAACTTTTGCCCGTGATGCGCAAATACTGGTAAATTCCGGTTATAGTTTGGGCAAGGTGATACCGGTTGACATGTTTCCACATACAATGCATATTGAGCTGGTTTCAGTATTTGAGAGATAAAAAAATAAATGGATTTTAGGACATCGGAGGAATTGTGAAAAAAATTGGATTGTTACTACTTTTAATATTACTCGTTTTATCATCGAATCTTTTTGCTCAAAGTAAAGCGGACAATAATTTTCAAAAGTTAGCATCTGAAATTCTTGATAACCTGCAAAAATTTTATCCGGTTGAGGCATCAGAAAAAGGAGTTCATAAATACGATTACTTAG
>JAAERC010000501.1 GCA_024230695.1 Candidatus Zixiibacteriota bacterium | reverse complement strand
TACCATTTTCATCCAGGGATTTTTCGAAAACGGCAATAAAATCTATTGGTGGTCTCATTGTGGTTCACCTCCCTTCCTCGATATTTCGATCTACCTACTTTGTGTGATTCTTCTTGATGATGGGGCATTGTGGCGAGCAAAAATGCTTCATTTCCTGGGTGTCACAGCCATAACAGGCATAGTTGTTCTTGTAAACATCATACGTTTGAGTTTCAATCTCATGTTCGGTGATGGTTTGCTTTCCATTATTCGGTCTGTTTTTTAAGGCCCATTCCTTGAGTACGGATACGGTGTATTCGTCAGTGAATCCCAATTGTTTCAAATGAATCGCTAGTCGGAAGCACAGAACACGCTGATATTCTGTTGCTCCTTTGTAAAGAAGTTGCTTCGCGCATGGGAGCAAACCAAATGCTTTGTTTGGAATGGCTAATGTAGATGGAGGAAAAGTCGAACCTTCAACATGTGAGTTGATCTCAATGATCTCATCAAGTTGGCTCTCATGGACGCGCTGAATACTATCTAAAAAATCCCATTGGTTGGGAAAAGGATTGAACGAGTTGGCCGTATCAACAAAGACGGTTCGGTCTCGAAGAACTAGTGATCCGAACAACGGCGCATTGATAAAATTCCCGAACGTTCGATTCGAATCAATAGCGTCTTGTTTAGGAAAAATCTCGGTTGAAGGAACTTCGATCTCTTCAAGTATTTGGGCGACCACAATTCGGGCTTTTGCCGCTAACACGCCGTCCTTCTCGAAGAAAATCCAGGCATGATACCCTTTCGACTTGCTACGCTCCATATAAGCGGGTAATCCATAGTGAGCGGCTCTCTTAATAAAGGTATGAGCATGTTCAAATGTTCCGTCATCGAAATCAGCGGCAATGGCATAAGTTCGGTCGTGGACCAAGAGAAAGACACCGAAGGGCTGAATTCCTTTGAGGTGTTTGAAAATAACCTCTTCAGTGACCGCCTTTTTAACAATGTGCACCTTACTATTGAAAGGATCATACGTTCCATAAGCATGTTGGGAGCCATGAAAATAGCGTTGATAAAGAGCGATCTTCTCCGCCGTCGTTCTTTGAGTATCCATTGTCTACGCCTCCTATCGCGTTCCAAAAGGATTTATTGAAAACCTTTTAATCCTTTAGCGGAGGAAATGGCGTTGAAATTTCAGCGAAACGACTATTTATGAATTATTCATCATTTTTTGGATGTTTGCGTCTACGCTTAGGCATGTTTGAATGATCGTTGGAAAATAGCCGATCAACTGAAACGGGCGGCATTGGAGCAACTCTTCCCTTATGGAAGATTTTTTCTTCTGAAAAAGCAATTCTATTACCTTTTCCTTGATCTCCGTGTCATGAAGGTAGTAGTATCTTGAAAACACCAAGCGAACATATTTTTCTCGCTTTTGTGCTTTAATGGATTCTGCTAGTCTGCGTAGCACGGTAATCCGATCTTCATGCTCATATTTATTGAACTCTATCAATGCGCTTATATAGCCAGAACCTTCTGTTCCTTGATACAAGTGCTCCAACAAATAAAAGGCCTCAATCAAAGCTTCCTTTTCGGATAAATACTGAAGGGGACGGATACCGGATGCATACAGGTGCTGAATAAATCTCCCGGCTTGAACCAACAAATCATTAGATGCTGATGAATTGGCCTCGACCGGAATGAACCGGGCGCACGATTCATCAATCGGATGATCAATTTCTAGGCGGATTTGGGATTCACTTAGCAAATGGAAGAGAAGGCTCAAAATCTCGTTGGGATCGTTCATCAACTCACAGTTCTTCATAATAAAAATCCTGGTCCGTTTTTTTGATCCTCGTGGGGAGTGCTTCCGACATGCGCCTTGCAGGCGCCTCGGTAAAGTGCTCGCTCGAATGATCAGTAAAATGGGAAATATGTTTGCAATACTGCTGTCGTGAAGCCTCAATAATGCGTTCTCGACAATTGGTTTTGGGGATAGGTTTTGGCGGTAACGTTTTCATGCGTACTATGTCGGTGTCGCTACGCACGATTGCTTCATGTTTTTCTAAGGATCACTAGTGTCCGGTTGTTTAAACTAAAAAACTTTATAACTATCACAAAACGATAGAATTAAGTCTTGTGATTTCTGTAATCGATTTGAATTTAGTACTAAGATTTGGTCATTTTCAATCCAATAATGAGGATGAAATGACCAATGAATCAAGGTAAAACAGTTTTCTCACAGTTAATGGAGTTGCTTCCACTCCATGTTTTTAGAAAATGCGTGAAACGCTACCGTGGCAATTATAAAGTCCAGCAGTTTACCTGTCTGGATCAATTCCTTTGCATGACTTTTGCTCAACTCTCCTATCGAGAAAGCCTCCGGGATATTGAAGTCTGTTTAAGGTCAATGCAATCTAAACTATACCATATGGGCATCCGGGGCAAAGTCTCCCGCAGTACGTTGGCCGATGCCAATGATAATCGTAATTGGCGAATCTACTCAGATTTCGCTCACGTTCTCATTGGCAAGGCGCGCAACTTATATGCACAAGATTCGTTTGGAGTCGAACTTGGCCAAACTGCTTATGCACTTGATTCATCCACCATTGATTTATGTCTTTCCGTATTTCCTTGGGCTCGATTCCGACAAAACAAAGGCGCAATAAAACTGCATACTTTGATGGATCTTCGCGGCAACATTCCTGTGTTTATTCAGATCACCGATGGAAAAGTTCATGATGTAAATATACTGGATAACCTATCTCCAGAAGCCGGATCTTTTTATGTAATGGATCGAGGCTATATCGATTTCACGCGTCTATATCGGTTCAATCTCAATAACGCCAATTTTTTAATTCGAGCCAAAAGCAATTTCAATTACAAGCGGCTGTACTCTCAAACAGTTGACAAATCTACGGGATTACGATGCGACCAAATCATAAAGGTGGCGGGATACTACAAATCAAAGGACTATCCGGAGAAACTCCGTCGTATTCGATATTACGATAGCGAGACCAATAAACGTTTCACCTTTTTAACTAATCAACTTACCTTACCAGCGCTTACCATTGCTGAGTTTTACCGTTGTCGTTGGCAAATAGAATTATTTTTCAAATGGATCAAGCAACACCTTCGTATCAAGAAATTCTATGGCACATCGGAGAATGCAGTTAAAACCCAAATATGGATTGCAATCTCTGTTTATGTGCTTGTAGCGATTTTCAAAAAGAACCTGAATATGGATCATAGTCTTTATACGATTCTGCAAATATTAAGTTTAACGTTGTTTGAAAAACGACCGATTATCGAAATCTTTTCTGAAACACCTTTTCAAGATCATAAGATATTTGACCAAAATCAGTTTCCGCTTTTCGACCTACTTGAGTAGTGACTAATTTCTGGATTCACGACTCTTTTTCTTCAATCAAAGTGATGAATTGATTTCTACACTTTTTCGTAAGTCAAGACTCATGGAAATCTTAAAAAAAGCCTCATTTTTCGCACTTTCTTCGAGAATTATTCACTTCCCCCTTAATCTCTTTTTGTAAATCCTTTAAATTCAATAGGTAATAACCGGACACTAGTGACTTGATCTATTAGATTAGAAAGAGCGCTACACCCAGAACTAATTTGTTGTAATGTGCTAAAAGTAAGGCGGGAAATATCTCTTTGATTAAGTTGTTTTATGATATCAAGCATCTCTTTCAAGTAAGGAACTGCTTCAGAAAAATTGATGTTTATTGACAGTTCTGCTTTTCGAGAAAGTGATGAAGCTTCTATTTCAGATAGTTCATTTAGTATTTTTCGAGTATCTTCTACTTTTTTTTGTCTTTCTTCTGGGGTGGCCATTTTATACATTGCTAAAGCAGTGGATAATGATTTCAAGTCAGACTCAATTCGGGCTAATTTGGCCCTGGTTTGAGCATTCAAGAAGTTCGGAACTGCAATTGCTGCTAAAATGCCTATAATAGCAACCACAATTAAAAGTTCTATCAAAGTAAATCCCTTTTT
>JAAERC010000500.1 GCA_024230695.1 Candidatus Zixiibacteriota bacterium | reverse complement strand
TGGATTAGAGCCGGGTGAAAAAGTGATCACCTCCAGTTATGATAACTTTGGTGAAAATGATAAACTGATTTTAAAGAATTAGTATAAAAACTAAAATGAAATCAATAATTACAAAATAGATGGAGTGAATCAGATGATAAAGACGGTTAACCTTACAAAAATCCATATGACCGAAGAGGTCGAAACGACGGCGCTTAATAATGTCAATTTTGAAGTTGCCGATGGTGAATTTGTTTCGGTGATGGGTCCTTCTGGATGTGGAAAAACGACTTTAATGAATATTCTGGGGATGATAGATAATCCGACCAGCGGTGAATATCATATTGTTGGCGAGGAAGTCTCAAAATATTCTGAAAAACAACGCGCTAACATTCGCAAGAATAATATTGGATTTGTGTTCCAGAGTTTTAATTTGATTGATGAGTTGACCGTTTATGAAAATATTGAATTACCTCTTTTATATCTGAATGTTCCTTCATCAGACCGCAAAGAGCGGGTTACTGAAGCAATGGAAAAAATGCAGATCGTTCCTCGCAAAAATCATTTTCCACAGCAGTTATCAGGCGGACAACAACAGCGTGTTGCTGTTGCCAGAGCGGTTGTTGCCAAACCAAAACTGATTCTGGCCGACGAACCAACCGGAAATCTTGATTCCAAGAATGGTGATGAGGTGATGCAGATATTGGCTGATTTAAACGCCACCGGGACTTCAATTATTATGGTGACGCACTCTCCGGCTTATGCCGAACGCGCCCATAGAATAGTGCATCTTTTTGACGGAAGTGTTGTAACTGAAAATATTCAAGAGCGGTTTCATGTTTAAAAATTATGTTAAAATAGCTTTAAGGAATGTTATCAGGCATAAAGGATATTCTTTTATTAATATTTTTGGTCTGGCAGTAGGATTGACAGTATGTATTTTGATTCTGCTTTGGGTCCAGGATGAATACACGCGAGATGGCTATCATGACAATTTGGATAATATCTATAGAGTCAATATTCGTTATGAACAATCGGGTCAAATGCTTAATCATCGCGCAACCCCACCTGCATTGGGACCGGCCTTAAGTGAAGAATACCCCGAAATTGATAATTACGGCAGACGCCATTTTTCAAAAGCCGGGATTTTGATTAAATATAAGGATCAAATCAGTAAGGAAAAGCTTGCTTTTATGGATCCCTCGATGTTTGAAATTTGTACCTTTCCCTTTATATCCGGCAATTATGAAACATCTTTTAAAAAGCCAAATTCGGTAGTTATCACAGAAGAAACAGCTGAAAGGTATTTTGGCAATAAAAACCCGATTGGGGAAGTTCTGACGGTCAATAATTTATATGATTTGACCGTTACCGGCGTGATACAGAATATACCGAACAACAGTCTTTTTAATTTTGATTTTATCACTCAATTTGCCACTCTCACCGAAAAGGAAGGTGAAAACTTTTTGGACGACTGGAATACTTTTGGTTATCAGACATATGTTTTGTTAAAAAATCCCGAATCCGCCAAAGACATAAATGAAAAGATTTATAATTATCTTGCGGAACATGATAAGGATAAGGATATATTTTTATATCTCCAGCCTTTTAAGGACATTCATTTATATGGACTAAATGGCAATGGTACAATTACGCATATCTATATATTTTCAACAATCGCCATTTTTATTCTGCTAATAGCATGTATAAACTTTATGAATTTATCCACAGCACGTTCAATAAAACGAGCTAAGGAAATCGGCCTTCGAAAAGTGGTCGGAGCTCAACGACTACATATTCGCATTCAGTTTTTGGGAGAATCAATTCTGTTCTCGCTAATGGCCCTGTTACTGGCTGTCGCTTTATCAGAATTATTACTTCCGGTATTTAACCAATTGGCAGGAAAACAATTGGCACTTTCTCCTCTTGAAAATGGATTGTTTTTAATTTTGGCAGGATTGGCACTAATCACCGGATTGATCTCCGGTATATATCCAGCCATGTTTTTATCATCTTTTAGCCCTGCCAAAGTTTTAAAGGGTATCGGCAAAACAGGCTCTCCGCTGTTTAGAAAAGTAATGGTGACCTCTCAGTTTTCTTTATCTATAATTTTGATTATTTGTACTATAATGGTATCTAATCAACTTGACTATATGCGCAATAAAAATCTTGGCTTTAATAAAGACAATATTGTACTTATCCCCCTCAATAACTCACTAGCCGAACAGTATGAACCTTTCAAAAACAATCTACAAAATAATCCAAATATAATCAGTGTTACCGCAACTTCTAACAAGTTTGGAACCGAAATGGGCGGCAGTACTGATATATATGAGTGGGAAGGAAATCATGATCGAAAAAAGATGTCCATGTTTATAGCTTCGGTAGATTATGACTTCGAAAATACTTTTGGTATTGAGATTTTACAGGGAAGAACCTTCTCTAATGAATTTATTAGCGATTCCGCCGCGATAATTCTGAATGAAACGGCGATTAAAACTATGGGGTTAGAAGATCCAATTGGCAAAAAGGGTCCATTTGACGCCACGATTATAGGGGTTATGAAGGATATTAACTATCATCCTCTTAATCTGAAGATAGAACCACTGGGCCTGTTTATGGAATCTGGTTGGCATGAGACCGTTGCCATTAGGATCAGATCTGAAAATATTCCGGCGACACTTGCATCAATTGAAAAGGAATATAATAATTTTGTTTCTGCCTTCCCGTATGAATTCAGTTTTTTAGATGATGAATTTGAAAATCTCTACAGAAGTGAACAAAGATTAGGGATTATTTCAAAATATTTTTCCGGTTTGGCCATAATTATTTCCTGCCTTGGTCTGTTTGGACTGGCAACTTATTCGGCTGAACTGAGAACTAAAGAAATTGGAATACGAAAGGTACTTGGCGCGACCATTCCTAATATAATTAATCTCCTGTCGCGAGAATTTATGATTTTAGTCGGGATTGCCAATCTGATTGCGTGGCCTGTCGCCTACTATGCTGTTGATATGTGGCTTCAGGATTTTGCATATCGGGTAGGGATGGATTGGTTGGTATTTATTTTGGCGGGATTCGGCACTTTTTTGATCGCTTTTCTGACGATCCTTTTCAAAGCAACAGGAGCCGCCAAATCAAATCCAGTAAAAGCCTTAAGGTATGAATAAGTTCAGGGTAAAATTATGCTTAAGAATTACTTAAAAATTGCTTTCAGGAATATCGTAAGGAGTAAAGGATATTCATTTATCAATTTGGCCGGTTTGGCGATTGGTATGGCTGTGTGTATTTTGATTATGATCTGGGTTCTAGACGAGTTAAGTTTTGACCGTTATCATGCCAATAGTGATAGAATTTATCGGTTAGCGACTGATGCCACAATGAGCGAAAATAATATGCTCATTGCGTTAAGTAATGCACCCTCGGCGCCGGCGCTTGTCAATGATTTCCCTGAGATAACCGCCGCAACCCGGCTTTATTTCCAGGGAAATATGCCAGTTCAGTATAAAGATGCTAAATTTACGGAAAACAATGTTTTATATGCAGACAATTCAATTTTTGAAGTTTTTAGTTTTCCATTTATACG
>JAAERC010000499.1 GCA_024230695.1 Candidatus Zixiibacteriota bacterium | reverse complement strand
AAAGGGGTTGGTTATGTCATTTTCAGTAAAAGAGGTTGAATATTATTATTCACTGGTGGCCGATAAACCGGGTGAGGCCAGAAAGATTTTGGAATTTCTGAGTGAAAAACAGGTAAATCTAATGGCGTTGACAGTCTTTCCAGAAGGAGAAGGAAAAAGCCAGCTTGACTTTTTCCCGACCGAGCCGGAGGTTTTAAAACAGGCGGCAAAAGATGCCAATATATCATTGGTCGGTCCCAAGAAAGCATTTTTGCTTCAAGGTGATGATAAGGTTGGAGCATTGTATAATTTCCATCTTAAACTTTCAAATGCCGGGATAAATGTTCATGCCTCCAATGCGGTAGTTGATGGTAAGGGTCGATTTGGATATATTATCTGGGTCAATCCAGATGACTACGCCGAAGCATCAAAAGCCCTGAAAGGTAGTGATTGGCAATCAATTCAGCCAAGTCCCCGGAAGTAATTCGGCAAATTTAAAAATTTGGGCGGGAGATAAATTGCCCGCTCAATTTATCCTAATTTTAAAAATTTCCTTGTAAGTTATACCGGTTCATACTTGTACAACGAAATGGGTTTGTTCCTTCACTTTTGAGAAAAAGATAGCCAATCGATGTTGATTCTGATCTGTCTGCATATAGGCCTTTTTACCTCTTAGATATAATCCTCCTTATTTTTAAGTTCTGTATTAAAAGCTGAGGATATAAAACAAGTGTGATTAGGTAGTGAAATTGAATTTTCCGTGGAATTAAATGGCAGGAGTCGGAGACTCCTTCCCTACATTACAGCCTATAATTATTTAATATAAAATCAGGGTACGAACCTACTAACCCACAGCAAGCTGTGGGGCACCATGTGTATAAAATCTACTTAATGCATCACATAATACAATTCCCTTATGTTATTAAAACACATGGGATTATACTGAGTGCGAAAAAAAAAGGGGGGGGGATTTGAACCCCCACTACCTATATAGTGCCACAACGACTTACGGATTTTATTGGCACGGGGGTTGGCATTTTTGCAGCCTTAATCCTTAACACAACGAACCGAGAAACCGTAGTTCTTAAAGAGGTTGCTGCGGCCAATATCTGAATAGCTGTAATCCAGGGTTCGATACCAGGCGTAGAGACCAAAGTACTCCGTAGATGACCAAAAGAGGGTGGTTCTACCTACATAGTAGAAGGGACCAGTAGTACCGTAGCGGTACCCGCCGGGCAACCCTGAAAAACCGGATTCATTAGTTGCCCCAGTATTAGGACTGTCCCAATGCGTTGTACCGGTTTCTTTCATTTTTCCACCTGCAACAGAAACACCGCCAAGATAATCAACTAATGTTTGCCATTCGGCATCGGTCGGCACATGCCAGCCTTCAGGCGCTATATTCCGGCTGTCATCGACCGCATGCCAATTATAAAGTCGACCATAAGTGGATACATTGTTTATGTCATTATCATATTCACAATAGGCTCCGGTAGAAAGGCCTCCCCAAGCACCATCGTCGGTTACATTGGGAATGGGGTCGCCATTACGATAGTTGGTCACCTTGAGATTCTGTAACATCCACGTTTGGTCGCCAATTTTTGCGGTAATATATACATTGCCGTCAATGTCGGTTACTGTTCCAATTTCACTTGCTCCTATATCGCAGATTGGATCAGGGCCACTTTTATACTTGAAGTCAATCAAGTGGACAATATCCAGAATATTAATTCCCGGTATACCATCAATATCCCCGCATTCCTCCCCAAGCGATGTCACCGCGGTGACCATCATGGCCAAACACAATAATGCCGTTAGTATTCGTTTCATAGGATTCTCCTATTGTATGTAATTGTTATAACTTCCTTTACAGATCTGAAATAATATCTAAATATTAGTGCGCTTTAATAATTTCTAAACTAAACTATAGATTACATGTTTAATATAGGCTATAAGGTCTTATTAGTCAAGTATTAATCAGCTTCATTACTTTTTGGTGTTATTTTTTTAAGCTGTTCAACGAATTATTTCGTAATCGAATATCGGTCTTTTTCCTGCAAATTTGGTATTGAAATAGTTGTCCTCGGGCAGATGAGGACATCTGCCGCGCACCCAATAGTTACCCTACAGATAAAAAAATCCCTTATGCTATTTCAAACATAAGGGATTTTTAAATTTGGTGCGGAAGGGGGGATTTGAACCCCCACGGTTTTACCCGCTACCCCCTCAAGATAGTGTGTCTACCTATTCCACCACTTCCGCAAAATTTTCATTGCAGGAGAACGTAACTCCCAACGTTCAAATCTGCTAACCCACAGCAAGCTGTGGGCCACCCAGACCTGACCATTGTTTTTTCAGTCGGTATTAACTTCCTGACCCTGCTGGTTCTGCCTGCTGATCGGCAGGTGTCTCAGTTGGGAATAAGCTACCTTCCGAATCATCAGTTGTGGTTCCTTCAGTGGGGAACAAACTGCCATCTGAATTATCAGATGTCGGGGCCGCCTGTTGTTCAGCCGCCTGGCGTTCCATCTCTTTTTGTGCTTCTTCGACAACCGCCGAGGAACCGGTAGTTGTTTCTCCGGCAGTTTGACGACTTGACATAAAAGCCAGAACCGAACAGTTCACCATAAAAACAATAGCCAAAACAGTTGTTGCTTTGGATAGGAATGTAGCCGCTCCGCGACCGCCAAAGACGGCTCCGCCTAAGCTACCGCCTCCGCCGCCACCAAAAGCGCCGGCTAATCCTTCACCTTTCGCCGCCTGCATTAGAATACTAACCACTAACAAAATGCAAACTAGCGTATGGAATATTAACATTACAGTAAATAGCAATTTACTCTCCTCAATCTATACAGCATTTATTATCTTCAAAAAATCTTCGGCTTTCAAACTGGCGCCGCCAATCAAACCGCCATCAATATCAGGTTGTGATACCAACTCCGCGGCATTAGAACCTTTCATCGATCCTCCATAAAGGATCGAGACCGTCTCGGCAACATCGCCAAAATTATTTTTCAGCCTATCTCTAATAAACCGATGCACATCCTGGGCCATTTCCGGTGACGCGGTTTTCCCCGTCCCGATCGCCCAAACAGGTTCATAGGCAATAACGACATTTTTCATCTGGTCGCTACTTAGGCCTTTTAATGAACCATCTATTTGTGCTCCAACAACCTCCTCGGTTTTTCCGTTTTCACGGTCTTCTAATAATTCACCAACGCAAACAATCGGGATAAGGCCGGTCTTCAACGCCAACTTGACCTTATCGTTAACTATTTTATCGGTCTCGGAAAAGTATTCTCTTCTTTCCGAGTGGCCTATAATAACATGGGACACGCCAATTGTCAATAGCATTGAAGGGGCAATTTCGCCTGTAAACGCGCCAGATTCCTCAAAATAGACATTTTGTGCCCCGAGAGATATCTTACTCCCCTCTATAACCTTTGAAATCTCACTCAAAGCTGTGTATGGTGGGCAGACGACCATCTTTACTTTTTTGCCATCGCCTTCGTTTCCCAGCAATCCCTTAATCAAATCGACTGCCTCGGCATTGGTTTTATTCATCTTCCAATTACCGGCTATAATAATTTGTCTCATTCTCTAACCCCTTTTTATACTTTGACTGTGGATGGCGATAATGCCGCCAATCCCGGCAATGTTTTACCCTCAAGAAACTCCAGTGATGCTCCACCGCCCGTAGAGACATGGCTTAATTTCTCATCGAGTCCGGCTTTACTAACTGCCGCGGCAGAGTCTCCCCCGCCAACAATTGTGATAGCACCTTTTGATGTTATATCAGCCAGAAGTTTGGCGATCTCAATAGTTCCCCTGGAAAACTGTTCTATCTCAAAAACACCCATGGGACCATTCCAGACAACCGTTTTGGCATCTTTTAGGACATCACCAAATTGTTTGATCGAATCCGGGCCAATATCAAGTCCTTTGAGTCCATCAGGAATATTATCAGCCGGGACAGTAGTTACTTTTGCCGATTCTGAAACATCATCGGCGGCCAGACAATCGGATGGTAATAAAAATTTAACGCCTTT
>JAAERC010000498.1 GCA_024230695.1 Candidatus Zixiibacteriota bacterium | reverse complement strand
CGCGTGCCGATGATAAACCACCTGCGGTCGCTGATGCCGCCAACAGGCCGGTTATTATTACAAGGATTAACAGTTTTGTTTTCATATTAGCTCCCAATACCATTTGGTAAAAATTGTTATTTTGGTTTTGGTTCTTCATTGGAACGGCTCCTAAAATTCACCGTTGAATAAGTATTCAACTTCTATAACCGCCTGAGCTGTGTAATAATCATCTCCAGATATTCGAACCGGATTGCCATCGGTATCCGCAAGAGTGATCAGCTCGCCGATATAGAGGGTGTCATTTTTAAGTATTTGAATCTCAAGGCTGTCCAATGAGAGTATGTTTTCTGAAATAACCGCCGCGGTTACTACTATACCACCTGCACCAACGGTTCCCGGAGCGATTGTCAGAGGTCCTATAACAAGCTGGGCATCTGTCGAATTAAGCCGAGTAGAGTCGCTATCAATATAGATTTCAGCAGTAACCCCAAGAGGGAGATGGTTGGTAATTGATGAAACTACTCGAGCTTCAATAATATGATCGGTTATTTTTTCTATATCTGTTTGATCAATGG
>JAAERC010000497.1 GCA_024230695.1 Candidatus Zixiibacteriota bacterium | reverse complement strand
GGTATTTCTTTGAACTCGATAATGATTATTACAATACATTCAATGAATTTGAAACGGTAAGCGACGGTTTACATCTTGATGCCACTCGTATCAAACTTGGAGCCGCCTTTTACTTTTAAGAAATAAATATCTCTAACACGCTCCATTCGGGCGGACGCTCTTCCTTACAAGCTTACAGAGGGTGTCCGCCTTTTCTAATTTAGAAGCAATAATTTATAATATCAATTTCCTGTTGATGAACGATTATATGTTTCGAATCATATCATAATGCCAAGCATTTGGGTGAATTAATATCGTTTTATTAAAAAATATTCTATTTTATCCTGAAAAATAACTCGCACCTCTGCCCCGCCCATGTAAATCACTACAATACAATGACTTATTGTACCAGTATATTTGATGAGATAGTAATATATTCTTTGATTCTGCCGAAATATAGATGAAGGTGGGGAAATATGAGGAAAGTCTGAAACCATTTGAGTTGCATAAAAACAACTATGGATTATTTGAACAAATAATGAAATCACTACCAATAAAAACCCAAATTCTAATACTAACTCTATCGCTGGTGACTATCTCACTTGGTTTTTTAATGTTTCAAACAATTATCCAGACAAAAAATCAATTACACGGCGATATGGAAAAACGTGTTGTAAGTATGATATCGATTATTGCCACCAATGTTGGACCGGGAATTGAATTTGAGGATGAAACTTATATACAGGACATTGTTGCCGGAGCCTTTGAAGATAAGGATATGATAGCCGTTTGTGTATGTGGTAAAAATGATGAGAATATTTATTTTCAGAGTAATGTAGATTCTCTTGATAAAGATGAGTTTGATATTTATTGTCCGGCTATAGATACAGTGATCGTTAATCATATAAACGATATAGTAATTGTATCGAAATCTATAAAATATAAGGGCGAATTTATCGGCGATATCTGGATGGCCATGTCTGAAAAAGATGTTAATACAAGAATAGAATCGAGTCTTGGTTATTTATTAGGTCTTGCGGCTTTAGTACTATTAGTCATATTTATTGCTGGCAATATTATTGCTTCCAAGATTGTAAATCCTATTAGAAATTTTGAGACTGCGGCTAAAAGAATTCAGAATGGTGATATGGTTACAGATATTGATATATCAGCATTAAACAGAGATTTTATTCCACTTGGAATGGCATTTAACAAAATGAGAACAAGCCTTGATTGTGCCTTTGACGAACTGAAAGCGTCCCGTCAAAATCTTGAGGCTCAGGTTGAAATTAGAACGAGTGAATTGCAAAATCAATTAGTTGAACGCAGAAAAACAGAAGAAGCCTTGAAAGAATCACGCCAAAAGCTTGAGTTACATATTCAACAGACGCCACTGGGAGTTATTCAATGGGATCTAAATTTCCATGCCGTTGAATGGAATAGTGCCGCGGAGGGCATTTTTGGTTATTCAGCCGAAGAAGCAATCGGTCGTCATCCGTGTGATTTTATTATAACCAAAGAGATCAAAGATATTGTTGACGAAATATGGGCCGAATTGATAACTCAAAAGGGCGGAACCCGCAATACAAATGAAAATATAACTAAAAACGGTGAGACTATCATATGCGAGTGGTACAACACCCCTCTTATAAATAATCAGGGTGAAACTGTTGGCGTGGCATCCCTTGTTATGGATATCACCGACCGTATGCATGCCGAGAAGCAAAAGATACAAAGATTAGAGCGGGTACAGAATCAGAGAATAGCGGTTAGCCGCCTATTGTCAGATAATAGCGTCATTGAAGGAGATTTTGATAATGCGGCAAAATCACTAATTGAAATTGTCGCGACGACTCTTAATGTTGGCCGGGCCAGTATTTGGATGTTCGATGAAGGACATACACAGTTAGAGTGTATTGACCTTTTTGAGGTATCAAAAAAAGAACACTCTCAAGGTACTATTCTAAAGGTATCAGATTCCCCTAATTACTTTAATTTAATAAATAATGAACGGATAATTTCCAGTAACAACGCCCAAACAGATCCCCGAACATCTGAATTTTCAGAAAGCTATTTAAAACCGTTGGGTATAACATCGTTGATGGATACATCATTTCTTGTCTCAGGAAAACTTCTTGGAGTGGT
>JAAERC010000496.1 GCA_024230695.1 Candidatus Zixiibacteriota bacterium | reverse complement strand
CGGATATTCAAATAAATTTGGATCAAATCTGATATTTTTTAGATTTCTTCGGACTTTTTGGTATGATGGCGGAATAGACTACAGGAAATTGACGAATGTTTCGATAAGATATTATAATAGAACTGTATCATGGCTGACACCTGTAGTGAAAGTCCTGTATATAGAAGATTGGCGAGCCAATGGCCAGGAGGCCTTATATCTGGGCGAAAACAATGGGTTACGTGGATATACCAAATATTTTAGCGCAGGGGAGAAGCTATTTCGGGTAAATATTGAAAATCGATTTTTTACCGGAATTAAGATGCTTTCTGCCGAATTTGGGCTCGCCCAGTTTTTGGATATTGGTCAAACATGGTCTGATGGTGAAAGGTTTGAGTTGAATCGAAATCTATGGACAGTTGGAATTGGATTAAGAATTGGGGCTGAACGAGTTTCCAACGCCGAAATGATTAGAATTGATTGCGCGTATGCCGGAAAGACAAAAAATTGGCAAATATCTTTTGGTGTTGGTCAGTATTTATAATGTTTGCTCAAGTCTGGCAAAGGAATAGGTGATTGTTTTCTTGACAAATAGGTAAAATGACTTAAATTATTGATAACAGGTTATAACCAGCCTAAATACTACAAGTTACTAACTTGTCAGGGTGGAAAATGCATTCTATTTTGAGAATATTTATTAAATCGACAATTTGTATTTTGGCTTTGTTAATTGTTTCATCAGATCTTTTGGCGATTGATGTTTTATCTGACAAAGACTCAAATGGGAAATTCGCCCAGATCGACAGATTATATGAAGAAGGCAAAATTGGCTTAGGAGATAAGGTATTCTATAATTTGCAGGCAATATATGCGGAAGCATCTTTGCCCGCTACGATCAGATTTGACTCACCGGAAATTATTAAAAGTGCCACCGGAATAATTTTAGAAGCATATCAAAATTGGGATAAATTGACATTAGATCAACGTGCTTTGGCCACAAGTTATTTGACGCGAAGTGCTTTTGATACGTTGTATACTTCGTTGGACGGGCATTTTGAAATTCATTATGATACAATTGGGAACGAGGCTGTTCCCGCTGATGATATTAATATCAATGGGATTCCCGATTATGTTGAGCGGATAGGCTTATATGCTGATAGTAGTTACCGGTATTATCATAATAATATAGGGTATCTTCCGCCGCCCAAGGATAGTGAGGATCCATATGTTATTTATCTGGTTAAAATAGGTGCTTATGGTGCCACTATTCCTCTGAACCCAGGTGATTCTTCATGGGGTGATTATACTTCACGGATAGAGATTCATTGCAGTTTTGAAGGTCCGTATTTTGGACCAAATGATGATCCTGAAGGACTTATAATCGGTGACCAAAAAGTAACCTGCGCCCATGAATATTATCATGCCATTCAGTTAGGTTATGATTTTAGTTATGATAATCTCTGGTGGATGGAATGTACTTCGACTTATTTTGAGGATGTTCTTTTCCCCGAAGTCAATGACAATTATAATTATTTGAGTAGCTTTTTTAATGATCCAGATACTTTCTTAACAGCGCAGACTATTCATATGTATTCAACCTTTATCTGGGCTTCATACTTAGTTGATAATTTTGGGATTGATCTACTAAGATCTTCATGGGAATACGCTCGTTATTATGATGTAATGCCATCTATTGATTCGGCCTTATATTACCATGGGGAGTCCGCCAAAACGATTTTTGATGAGTTTACACTATGGAACTATTTTACCTCCGATAGAGCAGATCCTTCCTACCATATCGACGGCCTTGATTATCCACCGGTTGAAATCGATCAGGTTGTGACCGGGTTTCCAGAGGTTATAGTTGAGCCGGTGTTTCCCCCTGATGGTTTAGGTGCAAACTATATTATCAGCTATCCTGATCCTCTTGAAGAGGGCTTTTTCATGTTTCATTTTGCTGGAAGTATCTATGTTGATTGGGGATTGACCTGTCTATTTTTTGAAAATGGTTTAGGTCCTATTATTCAGAGCTATCCTATCAATCACAATGGATTATCTCAGTGGGGAATTTATGATTATGCCGTTAATGATTCTATGGTTATTATCCCGAGTGTTGTTTCTCGCTATTTGAATAATAATGAATATAGCATCGCTGTTGAAATTATATCTTATGGTGATGTTGATTTTTCCGGTGGTGATCCAGATATCCTTGATATTGTTTTTCTGATCAATCAAATATATAAAAACGGTTCACTTCCTGAATATGATCTTAGGATGAGTGATATTGATTGCAATGAATCAATAGATATTCTTGACATTGTATTTCTTATTAATTCGATTTATAAGGATGGTACTACTCCGGGGCCTTGTCGCTATTAGTACTCTCTTGGTAAATAACTTACCATTATCTCATATTGATTTTGATTAAATTACTCCTAAAATAACCTATGTTTCTACTTGACAGCAATAAAACAATATTATTAATTATAGTAGAGAAATAATATCTTTGATTGTCAGCAATTATATGAGGAGGTTACAGGGAAGTTAACCTGCTAAAGAGAGGGGG
>JAAERC010000495.1 GCA_024230695.1 Candidatus Zixiibacteriota bacterium | reverse complement strand
TTTTGGATT
Source organism: Candidatus Zixiibacteriota bacterium (assembly GCA_024230695.1). The sequence goes on along the minus strand of JAAERC010000495.1, from coordinate 880 downwards.
CCAAATGGCTCAAAAAAATGGTTTTACATTCGAAAACATTAAAATAATGTTAATATTGCCTGCCTCATTAGCAGTTTTATCACCGATTGTTGCTTTATACAGCGTAAATGTGGGGATGAAATTTTCAGATTCGTTTGAACGGGAAAAAAGTATCCTAAATATTAAATGGTTTCACTGGATTTGGATATTACCATTCTACCTAAGCAAAGCGATTGCGGTGCCATTATTTTGCCTTATTTTCCTTTGGGAGGTGGATTTTCTATATGACAAAAGTGATAGATATCTAAGCATTTTTGATCTAATTTCAAACTGGGGTTACTATCTCACAAGGGGAGTAATTTTATTCATATTTATTATCCTATCTGCTTCAGTTAGTCATGTGTATTCATTATTAACAGAGGAAGGCGAATCAAATAAAATTAAAACTGGTAGCATTGTATTTGGGCATGTTTTGTTATTCTCGGTAATTCATGCCCTACTATTTTGGAAGCAATCAGAATGAGTGAGATCAATTTATACCGTTAAGTTGGAATGAAATTCGATCGCGTGCTGTACAATTCTCAAGGGACTGGAGAGAAGAAACATCAGAACACGCTGAAGCACGAGGCTGTTGTACGATCAAGGGGACGTTCGTCAGATTATAAGTTTCCGTTAGTGAATGAGAGCGCAACCCTTTTCGTCTGCAAGCTTTCTACCACGATCAACCGCTAAATAGATGGCAAATGGCAGTAAGTAGCTGTTTCAGGCACAAAAAAAGCCATCCTGAGATAGCTTTAAATGTGGTATTGGTGGAGGCGGCGGGAATCGAACCCGCGTCCGCAAGTACTCCGCCTTTGGCTCTACATGCTTAGTGCTGTCAATTATTTTTAACCAGCTGCTG
>JAAERC010000494.1 GCA_024230695.1 Candidatus Zixiibacteriota bacterium | reverse complement strand
CACCCATTGAAATCATAATCTTTTTTATCTACAACTGAAACAGATACTGAAGTTTCATAAAGAATTGTCTTGATGCCAATCGAGTCGAGCTTCCATTTACATGTTCTTGTTCATCGTCATTGAAAGTCTCAAATTTACCATAATCATATGTCGAACCGATATAGAAAATTGAAAATGGATTTACTCGATATGTCAACAGTGGGTCAAGATCGAAACTTTTACTGAAATCGTCGTATTGACCAACCAACCTAAATGACAAGCCTTTGGTTATTTGAAGGTTCCATCTTGAAAAAAGAGTATACCCTTCATATAATCTTCCGCCTGTTTCCAAACTATCACTTTTCACATAATTATAGCTATTCTCTATCAACAGACGATTAATTGGTTTTAAGTCAAACCAGAATGAACCGGTAAATTCTTTGCCCATGACCATATAGCTTTTGGCGATTTGGTGTCCATAGTTAATAGATCCGCCAAATGCCAACATGGCGCTTGGGCGGGCGTGAATACAATTATGTATTCTCCAGACATCATTAAACTCTTCACCTTTATACAGAGTCGCTTCTCTTTTGTAATTAGCATGAAAATTCATTTGCGCAAATCTCAGATTACCTTCCAGGCCAAATTCTGCCACCCTCTGTTTGAGCTCATTGGCAAAATTCTTTTTGTACCTGATGAGTAGTGATGGTGTTAATCTCTCCAGTAAACCATTATCAAAACGGAAATGATATAGAGAATGAGACTGCAAACTCCTCATGTTATTTAGTTGTTGGTATCCATTGTCGGCCCGAAAGGTGGGACTCCGCTCCAGATAACTGAATTCAGTATAAAAATTGGCTGATTCACGAGACAGGACAATAAAGGTTGCATGTCCCCAGAATTTTTCGCCATCTAATTTAGTTGTATAATTATCTTTATCAAATACATATACAGTTGTATCGGTTCCATCTTCACTAATAGATCTCCAGCCAAGACTATCATTAAAATTAGCATCATTCGGCTCCTCAGAATGAGTCGCGATTGTCTGTATCATAAAACGATAATTTTTTGTTAATCGAAGGCCCATATCGGCGCTGAGTAATGATCCCGATCCACCACCATCTATACGACGATCGGTTGCCAGAAAGCCTAAATGCGAGTCTTCACCGAAATTTCGTCTAACTCTTAGGATATTTGATGTACTTTTACCGACCCCTCCTTTTACAGGTTTGCTACCATCTTCAAAAGGTAATATCATTGGAGTCGTTTCATCACGCGCCAACATGTACGCCACACTGGTTTTATCCATTCGAGCAGTTACTTTAGCCGCAAACTCAGGATCATTAATTGCTCGAGTATAGACAACGTTAAAATAGCTTCCGAAAAGATCACTTCCCTCTTGGAAAAAGGGCCGTTTTTCATTTAAGTATAAAGCAATACTTGAATTAACATCAATCTGGTTCGCGTCCGCTTCAACTTGGGAGAAATCCGGATTATATGTGGCTTCAACTGTAATATTTGATGAAACCGCATATTTACCCCCAATAGATAATTCACCATCGGCCTTTTCATTAATAAAATCATATGGTGATAAAGGGGTTCCATCACCTAATAATGCACCGGCTTTATATCCAATAAAGCTTGGCATTATCTCGATTCCTTTACCCGGTTTCACATCGTGGATCCCGGTTACTGTCCCCCACTTGCAGGGCCAGCAAGGTTCATCACGATCATACGCCGCCCATGAATACTTACCTCGAACCTCCCGAGGATGATTACGCCAAAAATCCATTTTCCAAACTTGTTCTTTTTTATTTGGAAAACGAAGGCTCGAAAATGGAATAGCAACTTCGACCTGATAACCTGAATCTGTTATCTTACCAGCCGATTCCCAAATCATATCATAACTGTCATCCTCACCGCCATTTTGCGACCAGATAGCATCGGCCTGAATCCCATAGGGATTAACATTTAGTTCATAAGCCCAAGAAGCATCACCATAAGTATCAATCAAAAGGCAAATATTGTCATCGGCACCAACTCCACGATCTCGTTCACAAAATGATGCCCGGATAACTGAAGGGTCATCATAACAGATCATCGCTATATATAATTTATTGTCATCATAGGTAATAAATGCCTCTGTATTAACCGGCGGTTTGGTTTGATCGCCAGGACTATGTTCGGCGAAATTATCTACTTTTGCCGCAGATTGCCAACCGGAATCGTCAAGATCACCATCAATTTTAATCTCGCCGGTAATTTTCGAAACTTCCATTGTAGGATTATAAACAGGCGTAAAATCTTCATCCGCATGGACAAGACCAAATAATAATAATTGGGTAAATAGCAAAGTCATAATTTTTGCATTAATACTTGTTTGTACTCGATTGCCTAACATAATCCTTACTCCTTTTGTGCATTACTACAAATGTTTTCCCAGTTGCATATTTATTACGATTTAATTTTCAAAATGTTTCGGATTTGCCAAATCACCAACCCATTATTTGCATAAAAATGCAAATATCAATTTTACATTCGCTATATACAATAGACGAACTACTTAAACCATTGCTACATACAGGATAACAGAATATTATATGATAGTATTAATTTGACTGTTTTGGCATCCTCTTTGCTAAAACAGTAGTTGTATATATGTTTTGAATAATAATGATTATTTATAGAGAGGAGCTCTTATGAAAGCAAAATTGTTAATCATTCTTTTGTTTAGTACATTTCTGTTGGCATTTTCAATAGCAAACGCAGGTCTTGAAATCAAGGCTGTATCACCTCAGGCGATTGATGGAACCATCTCGTATGCGAATGCCGATTCATTTCATATTGATATTATGATAAATGTTACCGGAGAAAATATGGAGTTGTGTGGCGGTGGTTTTGCATTTGAGCTCTATAGTCCAAACAATAGTATTGAAGCGATAACTCATCTGCCCGTCGCCAATGGGTACACATCGACTTCAAGTATTGAATATCTCAACGGCTTTGATTCCGAAATTTTTAATATTGCCACTATAACCTACGAAAATGGTTGGGGCGGAGACAGCGAATCAAAATCAATGGGCACTCTCCCCGATTCAGTTAGTTTTATTCTAGCAGGAATTAATTGCCTTAGTAGTACTCTGCCGGAACAGGAATATATTCGACTTAATTTAAGTTGTAACAGCCCGGGAACAATATGTCTTGATTCAATATCAAACTCAGACGACGATGTTTGGGATTGGCTGTTTGAAAGCAAGTGGGCCCCGGTCACATTTGGTGGTCCATACTGCTTTGAGGTATTATCCGAGGTTACCGATATTGCTGAGACCAATAATTTTAACTTACCTGACAAATTCGAGCTATCACAAAATTATCCTAATCCGTTTAATCCGTCAACAACCATTGAACTTGCATTACCAAGGGCATCTGAATGGGGCGTCAGTATCTATAATGTCCTCGGTCAACGGGTAGAAGAATTCAATGGTTATAATGAAGCCGGAATCGTATCTCTTCAATGGGATGCTTCAAAACAATCATCAGGTATCTATTTTTATAAAGCTGTGGCAGGCGATTTTGCTGATACCCGTAAGATGATTCTACTTAAGTAAAATTCGATACAAAACAGACATGCGAAACAAAACAAAGCAGAACAAAAGGCCGGAGATCTCCGGCCTTTTTCTATGAAGATAATCTCTCCTCATTTTCAGGTAGGATAGACATTCCTGTCTGTCCAAGTTTTCCGTAAATCATAAACCATGTGCTTCTGACAAATAACCCGATTTAATATTTCAGTTGTGTTTTAATCAGCATTTATTACATTATATCGGTTTGATAAGCCATCGTAGCTCAGTTGGTAGAGCAGTTGATTCGTAATCAGCAGGTCACCAGTTCGATCCTGGTCGATGGCTTTTTTATTCCTATCCATATTGTTATTTATAATTACTTGTCAAGCAATCAATATTCTATTATACTAAACATAACAGTATTATTGTTCGTCTATGAATGCAGTGGGAATATTGTATTTGGATGGATATAATATCTGGATCAAATAAAAGAGCAAGAGAAACAACTGAATAATTAATCGCCTTTATAGGGAGTTTGGTTTGCTTCAGCCGGAATCCGGCGAACTGCAACCTGGTGGGGCTCACCTTATAGGAGGAAATTATGATTAATTCTCATCTTGACTGACATGATATTAAATTATGTGCCTGCAGATAACCACATCTGCCCGGGAGTTTTGTGGGTGGTGGACGTCCCCGTTCGCGGGGGAGTGAGTGCGTAGCTGATTTTGTTCTTGTGCTGTCGGGTCGCCGCCCCCGACAGATTTGTGT
>JAAERC010000493.1 GCA_024230695.1 Candidatus Zixiibacteriota bacterium | reverse complement strand
GATTTGTCGCCGTCGCCACATCATTTTGGCCATGACCGAATTATCGGTAAAATTTAGTAGCTTGCGATTGATGCAATTTAAATTCATAGGTAAACTGACGACCATCATTTTATTGACCTGCTCGGGATAGCGGGCCGCATACTCCAGCATCACCACTGCCCCCAGGGCATGGCCAATCAAAGAAACCTGGCAGATGCCCATCGACTTTATAAATTTATCAACCAAGGCCACGTAATCCGGCACGCTGTAGCGGGCTTTAGATTTATCGGAGTCGCCAAAACCCCACAAATCCAGGGCATAACTGCGGTTTTTGTCCGAGATGGCCTGCATAGTAGACATCCAATATCGCCACGAGCCAAACCAACCATGCAAAAATAGGCTGGGCTGGCCGCGCCCAACCGACTCGTAATGGACTAAAGCGCTATCAATCATAAGGGCGCTCATTTATAATTTATCGTTTCCGGCTAAAATTTGGCTGATACACCTGGGTAATTCTTCCGGGGTAAAGGGTTTTACAAGATATGCCGCGGCTCCTAATTCTAGCCCCGTCCTAATATCTCCCTCCCGTCCTTTAGCCGATAGAAAAACAACCGGAATATTTTTGGTCTGTTCTTGCTTTTTGAGAATCTGGCAGGCCTCAAAGCCGGTCATTTTTGGCATACGGACATCCATTAGAATTAAGTCGGGTTTTATTTCGACTGCTTTTTTTAGCGCTTCTTGGCCGTTAATCACACCCACAACTCTAAAGCCGCTGATTTGCAAGGTAATAATGATTAATTCTCTAATATCTTTTTCGTCTTCAGCTACCAAAATCAAGGGTTCATTCATCAATTGTGCTTACTCCTAATTATGCAAATGTTAATGTGCATTAACAAATTACTATTGATATATGTATCATAAGACATTTTTGGAGTAGAGTCAAGTCCAAAATGCCCGTTTCGACCAATTTTAATGTAAATTGATATTGGTATTTATGTACTATAATGTGTAATTTTGGGGACCTCCCTCCAACCTCCCCCCGAATCGGGAGAGAGG
>JAAERC010000492.1 GCA_024230695.1 Candidatus Zixiibacteriota bacterium | reverse complement strand
TTGAGTTAATGCGCCCGATTGAAATTCATCACCAAGAGCTGTAATGTCCCCGGATGCAGAATTATCAGTATGGCCTAAGCCGAAAAGTTTATCAAAGTTTACACTTTTGGTCATTCCGACCCCAAGAACCATAGAACCCCGGTAGGTGGGGTAGGGTATTGTTATTATAGCCGAATTAATACGCGTATTTGTTTTCGAATTCTCGGAAGAACTTAATACCGGCTGAAAAAGATCAAACCGGGAAGAGACAATATTGGATTGGGTGACGGCTCCGCTATAATCAACGTTTCTTCTGTTTGGCCTTACCGATGAATTATCGGTGTACTTTTGATTTGATAAACCAAAGTTAAATTCGATCCGAGGAATTCTGGCCAAATTAGCCGGATTATAAAATAGGGCGGCACCATCAATAGCCATGATACCAGCCCCGCCCATAGCCATCTGGCGGGCGCCGTATCCAAAGAAGTTTCCGGCAGTACTTTCCTCGATTTGCTCGATATAATTGGCATTAGAAATCTTACTAAACAAAACAAGGCAAAATATAATTAGTGCATATTTATAAAGTTTTATCATCGTGATCTTCCTCCGCCACGTCGGGGAGCCTTCTTATTCTCTTTTTTCTTTTCTTCTTTTTTATCTTTTACTTTGGTATCATTCGGATTATCAGATGGATTGTCCTTCTGGTCAGATGGATTACTTGTGGGGCTACTAGTGCCAGTATTATAACTTCCGCTTGAACGGCTAATATTATTTGTCCCAGTCGTATATGGGGGTCTCAAAGAACTTCTTCTTTCAACTTTTTTGCCACGGGTCGAGCGGGGGGAAGGTTCGTCATCAGCTTCATATTCTGAATGTTGATAATTACCTTCATACCAGTAATTGTCCCACCACCAGGGATAGGCATAGTAACGTCCCCAACGAGGTGATGACCACCAATAATCGGGGTACTGCCCATAAAAATACCCATATGGATATTCATGATACTCAGCGTGACACTCAAGACAATCGGTCTGATAATCTTCGGCTGTATAATTAATCTCAGAATCCGGATGTTGGAGGATAGTATAGCAACCGGATGCCATAAGAACTATAAATAGCATAGCCAAGCCTAGCAAAAGTGATCTGTTCATTTATATTTCAAACCTCCGGTTTTATTCATTCTAAAAATACTCTACATAAGTAAAACGTAATCCGCGGCTAAAAGAATCAATTCCAACACGATTATTTAATAAATTTTTGAAAACGGCCTCCAATTCAAGATTCTCAGAATAGAGCCATTTTATACTCAAATTAAGATAACCTCGTCCTCTACCGTAGAAATCGCCCCGGTCATCATTGAGGGCCAAATCATATTCAGCAACAATCGCAACATCATTATTAAACTGCGTATCTATCCCAAAAAACAAGGATGGTTCATTATCGCCATCGTTATCTTCCATAGTGAAATTGACTCCGAAATGCCCGCCAAGAGATAAGTTGTATAAGTATAAGGATCTTGTTGCTACCGCATAAAATCCTTTGGATTTATACGCATAGCGTTTGTGCTCATCACTGTATGAGCCATATCCCTGAGAAACAAAACCAACCGCAATTGCTGGAAGATAATAAGCCTCATCTATCAAGCGTAGCTTGACATTGAATTCGATATTGGGGTTCCAATTGGCACTTGTATTTGAAATAATAGCATCGGCTCCATAAGAGATCCCGAGCATAAATCTACCTGAAAGACCAATATTTGTGCCCCCGATTATTCCTCCGCCTGGGAGAACTCTCAATGATAAATCAAAGCAACCGCGGGGAAGAGTCCAGGCTGTTGGGGCATCGATTAATAGTCGTGGTTGAAGACCAAAATATGATTCTGTTTCGTCTTCCTGACAAAAAGCAGAACTTGAAATTAATAATGTTATTACTGTGATAAACAGTATTGATTTAAGATTTGATTTCATTCTATTCCTCCATGATAATTTTATTTGATAATAGAACCCAATTAGTTCGCAATCAATATAAAACTACTCTATACTATATACAAAACATGGCAATTACTGTTCCGAAACTGAACAATTATCTAATTGGTTGAAATATAAGGGCTTGTACAAAATTAAAGATTTCTATACCGCACAATAAATGTTCTGATCTATTATAATGTGCACTAATTCTATTCTTCCCAGAACTCATGGAATGTTATCTCATTTAATGACTTCCGTGATCTTGGGGAGGGGGATTCATCTGGGAATCCCAAAGTCATAAATCCAACCATTATGTTGTTATTTGGTATCTTCAAGAATTTCATTGCTTCATTATAATCAAATGATCCAATCCAACATGTCCCCAGTGATTGATCTACGGCCGCTAATGATATTTGGGTCAAAGCAATAGAAAGATCGATATCTGATGCTGACCGACCATTTCCCATTCGGTAATCAGTGTCAACAGCCACTCCCGCCAGGATTACCGAAGCATCGGCCACCCATTTACTATTTTTACAAAATTCCGCGATCTTAATTTTACTGGTCTCATCCTGAATTATTATAAATCTCCAAGGCTGGCGATTGTTTGCCGATTGAGCCAATCTGGCGGCTTCTAATACCTTATCTAATAATTCCTCAGGGAGTGGTTCTTTTTTATATGAACGGATAGATCTTCTATCTTTTAATATTTGAAAATATTCCATAATTATATAAATCAACCTCCGGAATTAATATATTTAAGTAATAGGTTGCCCAACCTCTTTGTTATCACACCTGTCTTATAACGATATGTCTTAATGGTGGTTATAGTACTTACTGGAATAATTAGTTTAAGTGATGAACTGACAAAAACCTCATCAGCATTTAATAAAGTTTTTAATCGCGATCTTTTTTCGACAATAGAAATGTCATTCGATTTTGCAATTTCTATCGTATGTTTTCTAATCATTCCATCAAGACAGCCAGCTTCAAGCGGAGGCGTGTAAAGAATTCCTTTTTTTACCCAAAAGATATTGGCTGATGTTGTCTCGGCAACGTATCCAGTTCTACTTAGTAATATGGCATCATCATATTTTGAGGAATAGGCATGTTTACGCGAGGTCATTTCGATTATAAAAGAAAGTGTTTTTACATTTCTGAACGGGGAGGCATGATCAATTCTATAAGGAGAAACTAATAATCGAAAAGGAGTAGTCGGTATTTTGTGGTCAGTAACGATTATAATCACTTTAGGACGGCCAGATTTTCCGGCCCAAAAAGCTGATTCCCCTGCTGTTATTGTTAATCTTATCTTTTTAATGTGGGCAGGATTGGACTGATTGGCCTTATTTAACCAATTTGAGAGTTGTTTTTCTGAAACGGGGATGTTTAGATTAATTAATTCGGCTCCTTTTTTAAGTCGTTTCAGATGATTCTTTAGAAATATAATATTATCCCCAAAAGCCATAAATGTCTCAAACAGGCCATCGGCGTAAAAAAGAGAATTGTCAAAAATCGAGATCCTTGCCTCAGATTTTGGAACCTTTTTGCCATCTATAAAATTTACTATTTTCATAATATTTAAATATAGAGTATAATTTAATATTGCACAATATTAGTTTCTTTGTAGAAACAGATTTTCGTCATCAATCAATTATTGACAGATTATTGGAACTCGGTATATTGGCAGAATATGTTTGATGTGATTAAATTAATTATCGTGTTTGGCGGTATTGTAATAGCGCTTCGCAAAAACTTATTTGTGGGTTATACTCTATTTTTGGCGAGTCTGCTGGTCGCCATATTATTCAATTTGTCATTTTATGAAATATTAGATAACTATAAGGAAGTATTTATTTCACATCGCTTTTTGAATCTTCTTGGAATAATATTTCTGATAACATTTTTGGGGAAAATTTCAAAAGAAATAGGCTGTTTAGACAAAATGGTTTCGGCCACCAGTAACCTGAAGGGCGGGGCCAAAACCGCGGCGACGGCAATGCCCTTATTGGTTGGGATGATGCCTATGCCGGGGGGAGCATTACTTTCGGCACCGTTAGTCGACAAGGTTCTTCCACGTGTCAAATATCCAGCCGAATTTGCAACAGCGGTCAATTATTGGTCACGTCATGTAATCGAATTCTTCTGGCCGATTTATCCGGGAGTTATTCTTGCCGCAGGGTTAACATCA
>JAAERC010000491.1 GCA_024230695.1 Candidatus Zixiibacteriota bacterium | reverse complement strand
TTCCAGGTAAACTCCTTATCAAAATGATGAGGTCCGATACCATGAAATAGCGGAGTCATCATCACTAATATATTTAATCTCGTTTTGCCCTTGATATTCGGTAATTCCCATACTTTAGCTAGATCAGCGCATGAGTTATCATGATACAGCCATGGCTCGGGTGCAAACATAATATGGTTTTTTATTAACCCGCCAACTCCAGCCCAATGATGTGTCCTCATCGGTCTTGTATTAACTACTGCCGTGGCACTCTTGAATATTTCATTCCCCAAAATCCCACGGTCATCAATGCTGATATTGTCCTCACTCACACCGGCAGACATAATACCTTTTTTCAGGCTCTGTTCAACTTCGGGAGGGGTTGGAAGCGGTCCCCAGATATTTGTTTTGATACCAACGATATCATCCGGCTTAAACATCGTTTTCCAGGCCTTGACCGGGCTGTCAACGTCAAAGAGTTTATTTATAGATCGATCAATCATATTTTGAATTATATCGGGATCATATTTCCCCTTAGCCCCAATAACATTTTTGTCACGAATAAGAATGATCTTTGTTCCGGATGGGGTTTTTGTGACATTTTGACTATCCGCTGAAACACCCATGGCCAACCCAAGTGCGGCACAAGAGGCGCCCTTAATAAAATCACGGCGAGTGAAGCCTTTCTTTTTATCAATATTATTATTCATAGGATCAATCTCCTTTATGCAAAATAATTTTTTCTAATACTTTGCTCTTTAATTCATTCGCAAATATCTCAGTCGGAGCATCAAAAACTATCAGGATATATTCCCTCAACAATTCGGAGGTAAACCATTTATTTTCTTCAAAAGAATATATATCCAACTTATCATCTTCCGGCAAGTACGCTGTTTGGAATATTTTGTATGCCTTTTTAGCGTCAGTTTCTTTTGGATACTTTATACATAACAGATAACAATATGTTTCACCGTATCTGGCTAGGACGGCATCAGTATTTTTACTAAGATCAAGTATATTTTCGTCTGATACAAAATAATGATAATTTAAAGAACGCGGTAAATTGAAATAGCGAATAGTGTATTTATCAAGATTTTTCTCCGGTAATATATTTAATATACTCGGTTTCGTATTTGATGGTCCATAAAAATCGGTAATTAACTGGGCCAACTTAAAGATTAAGCGCTTGGATTCTTCGGTTTCTTGCTCAGTAATGATGCAGAAGAAGTATTTCCCCTGCCAAAAACAAAGTAATCCTTTTCGATATTCTGAACCTTCCCCTACTCCGGCCTCTTCACCTTCTCGCATATGACTAAAAACACCATAAGCGTCTTTGGGAGACCCCATATCGAACATCTCGATTTTAATATCAGGCTGTTCTGGTTTGATCATCCTGAGAACTTCCATCTCGCGATAGTCATACATCCGGTAAATTTCCCCAGCCCCATTCATATAACGAAATATGGTTTCATGATTATATTTTTCAATGTCACCATCCCGAAGCCAACCGTTTATTTCGTTTGAAATAATTTCCTTTAGACTCAAATTATCTCCCCCCTGATTCGGCGATGAACAACTTAGCAAGATCAACATTGTAAACAGGATATATATTCTCATAATTAAATAAAATAAATTCCAATAAGAATTCAAAATAAAACATTTTTGTATTACGTTGAATTTTTATGGCAAAAAATCAGCTTATGATCAGCCTAAAGAGAAGTAATGTGGGAATCAAATAATATCAGTAAAATAATATCAACCAAATGTCTCAACCGCATCTTTTATAAGATCATCGTCGATTTCCAGCTTGGCTTTGCGAGCGGTCATTTTATTGATAGCATATTTAATTTCATTATCTTTAATTTCACGAATATTCACCATTACACCATACCGGGCAAATGTTCCATGCATGCTAACGGTGAGCGTGGATTTCTTTTCAACTTTATTAAGGACTTTTGCGAGGTTCCCAAGGTCATCGGTCGCTATAAAAACGATCTGGCAGTTTTCAAATTTATCATCTAATGACACGGCTTTTATTACGATTTTCTTATCACCAGAATTATTTGAATCTGCAATCGACTGCAAAATAGGTACATATAAATTGTTTCCTACGACCTTGATCACAAAACTTTCCGTATCTGATTCAGCGGGCCATTTCACCTTCGAAATTAGATCTATAATGAATTTTGAACTTAGCTCAACATCTTTATCATTGTTCTGACCAAAAACGGCGGGACATAGAAGTACTATTACTAATATGAGAATCATCCGCTTCATCTTAAATCCTCCTGTAAACTCAAAACATTATAGAATAATCGTAAGTCATTATTATAATTGTCGGCAAACTCATAAAGCTATTGACAATTAAAGTCTCACAATTTATACGAAACTACCTATTATTTGATTACTTATTTTACAATTTTCTTTATACTAATATCAATAAAAAAATAATAATTTTAACTAATCAGATTTTTTTCAAAAGTTACTGCTCCGATTACAGAATCTATATAGAAGTAGCTTTCCAGATGAAACGGCGCATATATAAGCGATATTTCAACTGGTGAAAACTGTTCCGGCTCACTATTTTCTCCGTTAGTTCTGCCTGCTTTGGCACGATATATTATCACTTCGGCCATAACGAGCGCCTCAGAGAGGCTCATGCTGACTGGTTCAAACTGGCTGTCAAAGGAATCTACCGGGACTGTATCCATTTTTGGAGCCGCCGAAGACATCCGTTGACACAATTTAAATATTGATTCAAAATTGGATGTTCTGATGGCGGGTAATATTAATCTATCAGAATCATAAATCCCGCCAAACATCATTTTGACAACGCCAACATCGCCGGCTGGTAGTTTCATCGACCAGAATGGAATAAGTTTATCGTTTTGGTTGTCGCTTCCCACAACCGTATGGATTTCATTGTTCATAAATGGATTAGTTTCCAACATAATAAATTGTTGGCAATTGTCGCAAATATACGCATATGACTGTTTGCCAGGCAGATCAAATCCGCAATTGGGGCAACGATGAAATTCAACGCCAAGATGACCAAATTCCATATGTATTGAAAATTCGTCAGATTTCAACTCAAGTGGTTGGCATCTATCTACAAAGCTGGCCACCGACCCCGAAACACCATCAACAATTAACCGGCGTAATCCCTTGGTTGATTTAGATTCAACAATAAAGTATGGGAAATAAACAATTGATGCGGTTGGATGAAACAACCTCGTTTTGTTTTTTCCGAACGCGGCTGGGTTGATTTCGTTTAATCGCGCTGTTCCCTGTTCCACATTCCCGATTACTTTCTCCCACGGACGCACAACCGGTTGACACACAAAATCATCTGGAATATTATCCTGTGAATATGGTTCCATTCGGACATAACTTGCACGTAAACCGATTGAATGCGGGATCTCGTCATCTTCGGGACCGGCCGAATGTGTCATGCTGTATGCCGAAAGATTAATATCGGTTAATTTTTTCTCATAAGTAACATCCTGCTCGGCGCCCGCCTCCTGCGCATAATAAATATGCCGCTCCTCAACCCGGTTACGAACTTTCAATAAAACCGCATCAACCTTCCAATAAGGCTGATATATCATTTTTATCTCAACGCCCGATTCGGTCAGAGGTAACGACGCTTTCTTAAGGTAACGGTCGGCATATGATCGTGCCTCCCGCCTTGATTTACCGTTTTCAATAATATAGGCAGGCGGTATCTCGGGCATTTTTATTCTGAGAACCGATCCGCACGAATCACAGGTCAGCACAAAAAAGTCTGACTCCATCTCCAAACGGCTCCCACAACCAGGACAGGTTACGCCAATAAAAAAACCGCTTTTGTCTTTATTACTGGTCATCGTCCCCAATCTGTTTTCCGCACTCACCACAGAATTTTGAGCCGGATATTAATTCGGCAGAACAATGCGGGCACGACACCTTGGCATCAAGTTGATGTCCACAAAACAAACAGAAATTTGCTTCGGTTGGAAGCTGTTCATTACATGATGGACAGGCATTTTGTTGTACCATAGTATGGCCACAACGATAACAATAGCGCGACTGTTCCGGAGTATCTGTATGGCATTTGGGACAGGTAACTGTCGCCACCGATTCTCTTTTCAAATCAGTTTGCTCCGGTTGAAAAACCTTAGTCATCATTCCAGGCATCATCATCCCTACTCCGGCTCCCATTCCTAATCCGGCGCCGGCTCCGGCGGGACTACCCGGGGCAGTGAATCCTTTAGCCATTCCGAATTTGAGGAACTTATCCAGATCGCCAATAGCTTCAAGACCGGACCTTTGATCGATCATTTTGGAAACTTCTTCAGGAGGTGTTATTGAAGAAATATAAAAATCGACCAACTCCAGACCATACTTCTCAAATTCCTGTTTAACTATATCCTTAAACTCCTCGGCCAGCTCAGTATAAATAGCGGGTAGTTCCAAAAGAGTATCAAGTTTTTCCCCAAGCAGGTCATTCATCCGGGCGATGATAACATCACGCAGGTATTCCTGAATATCGCTGGTGGTGTACCGTGACTGACGTCCAACAATACTGTTTAGGAAAAGGATTGGATTATCAATTTTGAAAGTAAAAGCACCATGCCCACGAAGACGTATCAAACCAAGTTTACTATCCTTAAAAGTAACAGGATGTTTCGTGCCCCATTTTAAATCGGTGAAAACTTTTTGATTTACAAAATAGGCTTCGGCCCGAAACGGTGAATTGAAACCAAAAGGAAATGCCATCAATCTGGTTAATATCGGAAGGTTTTTGGTTATCAAAGTATGACGACCAGTAGAAAAAGTATCGGCGGCATGACCATCTTTAAAAAAGATCGCCGTCTGACTATCTCTGACTATTAACTGTGCGCCAATTTTAAAATCGGCCGATCCTTCCTGAGGAATACGATAAATCATTTCATCGCCCGAAGGATCCATCCATTCCAGAATTTCAATAAGTAAAGACATATTCTATCTCCCGAAATTAGTTTTAATATATTTCTTATATTTTCGACAAAACAACTGCCTTTCTTGAATTTGTGGATTTATCCGTTTTATCTCATCAATGGATATACCAAGGCCTTGATACCTTATTCAAAAAAATGGTTATTTAATTTTGTACTATATTTGAGCAGAAGCGGGTTTAAACACCATAAAAAGAACGTGTTAAATACTACCATTACTATGGAGTTTTGTCTTGACAATTTCCATAATATCTATAGATTATTATATATAGGCATATTATCTGATCGGGAAAAATAAATACGCAGAAATAACATAAATCATATTCTGGATGACAAATGTATAGGAAATTTGCGATATTGGCTCTTTTTTGTATAATCCTTCTGATTGGATTCACTCCACAAATCAACTCCAGAGATATTCTATCAAAAACTCCGCATTCCCAATATAGCAATGATGAGATTAAATCAAAAATTCAATTTGCCCGAGAAATTATATGTCCCAAACAAATTGAGAACAAAGATACTAAATCGACATCATACAGCGACTGGGTCGCTTCGCAGGATATATCACGTTCTTTTTCAGCAAAGCCTGTTATCATAAATAATACTATTAGGGATGGATCGAAACTTTGCGTTATTGTCAATAGTGATCTCTATCCATCAATTGAAAGCTCTATTACCCAATATGTGGTCGATCTGACAATTGAAGGTTTTACAGTCGAAGTCCATACTTTAATTGGTGGATCTCCTCAGGATTTAAGGGTATACCTACAGGGCCTATATGCTAACGGCATGAATGGATGTTTATTAGTAGGTGACCTGCCCGTTGCCTGGTATAAAGAAGCGGTTCCGATATGAAGCACGTCCCCTTGCGAGGAGTTTCCTTGCGATCTCTTTTATATGGACCTTGATGGGGACTTTTATGATACAGATATTGATGGTGTATACGATTTGCATGATGGAAACGTAGCACCTGACATTTATTTTGGCAGACTTACGGCTTCTCCCCTGAATT
>JAAERC010000490.1 GCA_024230695.1 Candidatus Zixiibacteriota bacterium | reverse complement strand
TAATCCCGCAGGTTAATTATTCTTATTTCAAAGAGCTTATCTTCAATTCCCCGTCCGACTATCGAATGTCCAACAATCGAGTCAAAGTATTCGGGGAACAGAGTTATTATTTCAACTTTCATACGAAGAATCGAAAATACCATCCGGCGGATCGACAACAATAGTTTTTCCGTCGGTATCAATCTTTTTTATATGTTCCCGAACCATCGGGAAAAGGTATTTTCCTCCATTCTTCGCTTCAATTACTAAAACATCATTTCCGGGATACTCTTCAATCTCAATCACCCGGCCATAACAGTTATCTTTATCATCAACTACCCGGCAATCAACCAGGTCAAACAAATAAAATTGTCCATCCGGTAGCTCCTGCAATTCCTCCTTTTTGATATACAAAAAGAAGTTGGTCAGCCTTTTTGCTTCCTCCGGATTACTTATACCTTCTAACTTGACCGCCGGCCGGTTGGAATATTGTTTCCCCGCTGTCAGTTTTATCTTTTCCCAGCCATCCTTTGTCTCGATCCAAAAAGTCTTACCTTTTGTGAATCGGTTCGGAAAATCGGTCAAAGGACTTACAAATATCTCTCCTGAAACACCGCGCGTCTTGCCAAAACGACCGACCGCGATATATTCCGGTGTTTCCTTACTTTTTTCCATCTTCCTGCAATTACTCTAAAATCTCCAGTACAGCCCGCTTGCCTTGTTTGGCGGAAATAGCAGAAATCAATATTCTAATTGATTTGGCAGTCTGTCCATGTTTTCCAATTACCTTGCCAAGATCACCGTCTCCGACCCGAAGTTCATAAACAGTAGTTCGTTCCCCTTGAATTTCGTTCAAATCAACCGCATCAGGATTATCAACGAGTGCCTTTACAATAGTTTCAATGAATTCCTTCACCGTCTTCTCCTTATAGGATTCGTGTTCAATTTGGTTGGCTGTGTTGTTGCCAGTCTATATGTTTATTATTCGCCTTCTTTTTTGGCTTCCTGTTTCTTTTTCTTTCTCTTTTTGGTGCGTTCTGTAATCGACTCTTTAAGAGTTATCTCAGAAACATCTTCACCCTTTTTCATCATAGCATATTTTTTGGCAAAACCGATCTGCTTAAATAAGGTTGCCACTGTGTCGGACATGGTGGCACCTTTATCAAGCCAATATGCGGCTTTGTCTTCAAATATTTTTACCGTTGCCGGCTTTTCAATTGGATTGTAATATCCAAGCGTTTCAAGAAACCTTCCGTCTCGCGGCATTCTGGAGTCAGTAGCGACAAATCTGTACGTCGGTCGTTTCTTCGCGCCTAATCGTTTCATTCTGATAGTTACTGGCAATTCTTCAAAACCTCCTAAAGTGTATTACATCTGGAAAGGGGATGAACCCTTTGGCAGATTTTTAAAACTCATTTTATTCATATTTTTAATCATTTTACGCATCGCGACAAATTGTTTCAACAATTGATTTATATGCTGGACCGAGTTACCGGAACCATCAGCGATCCTTCGCTTACGGCTGCCATCGATAATTTCAGGATTCCGCCGTTCTTTTGGTGTCATCGATTGGATTATCGATTCCACCCTGACAATTCCTGATTCATCGACTTGGACACCCTTTAATGCTTTCCCTGCACCTGGAATCATACCCATTATCTGATCCAGTGGTCCCATTTTTTTAATCTGTTGCATCTGGTCATAAAAATCTTCAAGTGTAAAACTATTTTTTCTTATTTTCTCTTCAAGTTTGGCCGCTTTTTCCAAGTCAATCGTCTGTTCGGTCTTTTCAACCAGCGAGACAATATCGCCCATACCCAATATCCGCGAAGCCATCCGGTTAGGATGAAAGACTTCTAAATCTGACAGTTTTTCACCAACCGAAACCATTTTTATTGGACATCCGGTTACCGCGCGAATAGAAATGGCGGCACCACCGCGAGCATCACCATCAAGTTTGGTCAAGACAACACCCGTTATATTAAGTTTCTCATGAAACTGCTCAGAAACATTAACGGCATCCTGTCCGGTCATTGCATCGGCAACTAATAATAATTCATCCGGCTTAACTTTCGATTTGATCTCTTCGAGCTCGTTCATCAGTTCTTCATCAATATGTAAACGGCCGGCAGTGTCGATAATCATTAGATCAAAGAAATTTTTCTCAGCATATTTTTTGGCTTCGGCACATATCTTTGGCGGTTTTTTACCATCAAGAGTAAAAACTTCGACATCAATTGAGTTACCAACCACCTGCAACTGCTTAACAGCCGCGGGGCGATAAATATCAGCCGCGACCAATAGTACTTTTTTCTTTTTCCGTTTAGCGTCAAGCGCAAGTTTACCTGATAGCGTTGTTTTACCCGAACCCTGTAATCCGTTGAGCATATATATGGTCGGGCTTTTATCAATCGTTGCCAGCGGTTCAGCTTTTTCGCCAAGTAATTTGATTAATTCATCATTAACTATCTTTACGATCTGCTGACCCGGCTCAATTGATTTTAAGACTTTTTCACCGACAGCAAGTTCTTCGACTTTTTTGATGAACTGCTTGGTGACTTTATAGTTAACATCGGCTTCAAGCAACGCCCTGCGAACCTCACGCAGTGAGTCCTTGATATTTTTTTCGGTCAGCTTCCCAGCCCCTCGAAGCTTCTTGAAAATGCCGTCAAATTTGTCTATCAATTCACCAAACATAATTTTCTTTTTCCAATCATCAGATCAATCATGCAAGCCTGTGTCGTACCGATTGTATTGTGGATTTCTCACACATACATCTCAACTCCCTCTAATAGGCATATCATGCCGTCGGCATACTTCGCCACAGGCATACCTCTCCGCAAGCATCTTACATCGCAGACATTCTGCGCCTATTATAGAGCTAACTAATATATAAAAATGCCCCGAATTCGCAAGTGTTT
>JAAERC010000489.1 GCA_024230695.1 Candidatus Zixiibacteriota bacterium | reverse complement strand
GATCGATGCGCCGATTGGGAATCCAGATTGGATTATGTGGCCGACTGGCAGGATTTGGGTGAGTTCAATTACACCGCAATCAAACAATATATTGCCACCAATGGGCCGGTTGCCGTTTACATAGGTATTGGAGATGATTTTGGCGGCTTTTTCGATGGTGCCATTTATAGATGTACCGATGATGACGGCACTAACCATGCGGTTCTTATTGTTGGTTATAATGATTATGCTGAATACTGGATCATTAAGAATAGCTGGGGAACGACCTGGGGCAATGATGGCTATTTCTTTATGGGGTATGGAGAATGTAGTGTTGGTGCGGGTGCCTTTGTTGCGACCGATTTTAGTTTGGTTGACACCGATAGTGATGGGATTGGCGATGCCGCCGATAATTGTCCGGGGCTTGCCAATTCTGAACAGTTGGATTCAGATGATGACGGTTATGGAGATATTTGCGATAATTGTCCCGATGTAGCCAATTCTGATCAACA
Source organism: Candidatus Zixiibacteriota bacterium (assembly GCA_024230695.1). The sequence goes on along the minus strand of JAAERC010000489.1, from coordinate 1,953 downwards.
GAATTCAGATACTGATGAGTTTGGCGATGTCTGCGATAACTGCGTGGAAGTTGATGGTCCATGTTGCGACGATTACGATGATGATGGCTTTGGAGATGCTTGCGATAATTGTCCACAACATAGTAATCCGTTTCAGCAGGATAGTGATGACGATGGAATCGGAAATATTTGTGATTATCTCTGTGGCGATTTCGATGGTGATCTTGATGTCAATATTGTAGATATTGTATTTTTAATTAATTATAAATACAAGGGTGATGCCGCACCATATCCGTTAGATAGGATGGATGCCAATGCTGATACCCTGCTTGATATCCGAGATATTGTATATTTAATTAATTATAAATATAAAGGCGGTCCGGAGCCTATTTGTCTATTGCCACTGTAAAAAATATAAATAAAAAAGGACAGCCTATAAAAAGCTGTCCTTTTCTCTGTACAAAATTTATTTTTTTAAAATACTGAAAATTTCAAATATTTGGATGGGTTTTGCTCAATATCTGTCACAAGATTTTCTATTCTAACAACCAGATTTTTTACTTCCTGATATAAGTCGTCATCATTAACGATCGCACCAGCAGTGCCCTGGCCCTGATTTATTTTTGAAAGAATCGAATCGATCCGACCAGTCGATGAATTGAGATTGTCATACAATTTTGGGTCAGACAGTAATTTACCGATTGTCCCGGTATTACTATTGGCTTTGGCGGTCACATCGGCCAGATCACTCGACATATTTTCCATCGCCCCGGTGATCCTTTCCTGGTTTTTCTGAAGTCCATCCATCAGAATTGTCATCGATGAAATCAGACCAGCCAGTTCAACATGAAGTTCATCGTTCGATATTAATTGACCAAGTGTGCCCTCACCATTTTGGATCTGCTTGGTTATATCACAAAGATTACCCATAGTTTTGCGCGAACTGGAGATCAATTCTTCGCCTTCAGACATAATTGCGGCCAGATCTCCTTTGGCATCGGTTTTTATGGCACCATCCTCAGCAATTAATTGTTTGCCCAATGTACCCGGAATTATCTCGAGATACTTATCACCAAGCATACCGATAGTTCCTAATCTGATACGCGCGTCAATAGTAATCATATTAGTAACAGATTCTTTGACACGAAGTTTTAGCTCGATCTGACCGGCAGAATCAAGATTAACGAATTTTATAGAACTGACATTACCGACTTCAACACCGGCGATCCAGACTGGAGCACCTTTGACAAGCCCGTTAACATTATCAAAATAGGCCACGAATTTGACTTTTTTATCAAAAATCGATGTTCCGCTACCGGAGAATGATGCCCAAACAAGAACAAATAAAGCAATAGTTATCAGGACACCAACTTTTATCTCACCCCATTTTACTTTTGTTGATCTTTTCATTTTATCCTCAGCCTAAATAAAATCTTTTTTTTGAACATTTGCAACAGAATCTCTAAAAGGTTTTAAAAATTCTACAATACGTGGATCATCGGCCTGTCGCAAATGAGTAAAATCGCCATCAAAAATACTTTTTCCTGAATCTATAATAATAAACTTTTCGGCAACATCAAAGGCGTCCGCAATTTGGTGTGTCACTATAACCGATGTGACATTTCGCATCTCAGTCAAGCGATTGATTAGATTAAGGACATTTGTGGTCATTCTGGGGTCCAACCCGGTAGTTGGCTCATCATAAAGCATTATCTTCGGGTCAGTAGATAGAAGAGCCCGTCCAATAGCAACTCTTCGTTGCATTCCGCCCGAAAGTTCATCGGGGAGCTGGTCAATAATATCCTCTGGTAACCCGACAAAACCAAGCATTTCGCGGACTTTTGCCTCAATATCTTTAAAACGCATCTTAGAATGTTCCAAAAGATAATAACCAACATTCTCGCCAACCGTCATAGAATCAAACAAAGCACCGGCCTGAAAAACCATCCCGATTCGTTTCCTGATTTCCCGAAG
>JAAERC010000488.1 GCA_024230695.1 Candidatus Zixiibacteriota bacterium | reverse complement strand
GTTCATCATCACCCCTTTATATCATAACCTCAAGATTTTGAAACCACTTAAAACCAATCAATTAATCCATAGTTCTCTATGCTTTAATTGGGAATTTATAATATCTTACAAACTGAATGTCAAAGCTAATTTGGATTTTACGAAAAAGGCTCGGTTGACAAATTAGTTAGCACCCGATATATATTTATTGAAAATTAATAAATGTCAACTAAAAAAGAAGATCGATCCATGAATAATGTTTTACTTTTAATTCTCAAGCGCTTGGGTGCAAGTCTGATAACCATCTTTGTTATCTCGCTGATTATCTTTATTGGCGTAGAGCTTCTGCCCGGGGACGTGGCCGAGACAGTTCTGGGTCAATCTGCCACACCTGAGACGGTAGAGGCATTTAGAAAAGAACTCAAACTGGATTTAGCTCCCCATATCCGATATGGAGCATGGCTTAATGATTTTGTCCATGGTGATTTTGGTACTTCCCTGGCCAATGGCAGGCCTGTTTCAGAGTTAATCGGCTGGCGGCTTTCCAATACCCTGTTTCTGGCATTAACCACAGCCATGATAGCGGTACCCCTGGCAATTTTTCTGG
>JAAERC010000487.1 GCA_024230695.1 Candidatus Zixiibacteriota bacterium | reverse complement strand
ATAAGATGTATTCTTGACCATAAAAATAAAATCGGTTATAGCCGGACTATACACCGCACCACCAGCGCATGGTCCCAAAATCACAGAAATTTGAGGAACGACACCAGAAGCCAATGTGTTAAGCAGGAAAATATCGGCATACCCACCAAGTGAAACGACTCCCTCCTGGATACGCGCGCCGCCAGAATCGTTTAACCCGATCACCGGAGCACCGACCTTCATCGCCATTTCCATGATCTTGCAGATTTTTTCGGCATGCGCCTCAGATAATGATCCGCCAAAAACAGTAAAATCCTGCGAAAAGATAAATACCTGACGACCATCAATAGTACCGTTACCGGTTATGACACCATCGCCGAGAAATTTTTTGTTGCCCAACCCAAACGCCTGAGAGCGATGAGTCACAAACATATCAAATTCTTCAAAGGAACCTTTATCAAGAAGTAATTCGATCCGTTCGCGGGCAGTTAGTTTTCCCTTTTTATGTTGGGCCTCGATACGATCCTGCCCACCACCAAGACGCGCCTTCTGGCGCATCTCTTCGAGTTTTTTTAATTTTTCTTCAAGTGACATGCTTTGCCAGACTTATTATTATAATTTAAATATTTCCTGAGTTTTAGCAGTTATTCGACCTTGTCAACAATTGTCTTGTGACCTTCCTGACGAACCCGCCCCAATCCGATCTCAATATCATGATCAAAGGCGATAACCATTTTTTCGGCAATCAACCTTTTGAGAAGTTCTCTTTTAACTTTCATTGTATCAAGCGGAAAAAGATCGGTCGATGGTACAAACGGAACTCTAATATGATGCTCCGATGGTACAATATCGGCATAATAAACAGCGACAGTGTCATCGGAGGTCACTTCAAAAGCCTGATGCCCCCGGGTATGTCCGCCGGTTTTAACCGCTTTTATTCCGGGTAGAAGTTCTTTGTCACCATCTATTAATTCAAGTAGACCGGCCGATTCAATTACTTTTAGCCGTTCTGGAATATAAACAGCAGCGGTTCTTTCATCCGGATTGGTTGCATCCTCCCACTCATCCTTTTGAACAATGTGAGTTGCATTTGGAAAGCGTGGTTTTAAACCATTTGCTGTTTCAACCACGGCACCGCCGGAATGATCGGTATGAAGATGAGAAAAAAGGACATAGTCAATACCTTCCGGATTAATTCCAAGTTTTTTGAGTCCGCCTTCGATATTTGATTCTCCGGTCGCAGTATATATTTTCCGCTCTTTTTCAGTAATAACATCACCAAGACCGGTATCGAGTAAAATATTTTTGTCGTTTGCTTTTAGTAAAAACAGGTTGGCCACCATCGGAATCAGATTATTATCATCAGATGATATCATCCGGCCCCAGATTTTTTTTGGAATAACACCAAACATCGACCCTCCGTCGAGCCGAAATTTCTGCTCGACGAAAGGTATTATTTCAAATGATCCAAATTTCATAATTACCTGAGATAGCTACCGGCAATTACCAAACGCTGGACCTCGGATGTACCTTCATAGATCTCGGTAACTCTCTGGTCACGGTACAATTTCTCGATAATTGAGAACTCGCCGATATATCCATAACCGCCGTGAATTTGCATTGCCTTATCAACACAGAAACCTGCCGCTTCGGTAGCGTATAGTTTTGCCTGTGCCGCTTCGGTTGAAAAACGCTCGCCTTTGTCCTGAAGCACTGCGGATTTATAAGTCATCAACCGCGCGGCTTCGACACGACATGACATATCTGCGATCATCCATTGAATAGCCTGCAGTTTTGCAATTGGTGAACCAAATTGAACACGCGATTTGGCGTATTTGATTGATTCATCAAGTGCGCGCTGGGCAATTCCAAGACCCTGAGCGGCAACACCAACTCTGGCACCGTCAAGGGTGGTCATCGCATAACGGAATCCTTTGCCGGTTTCGCCAAGCTGATGAGAAACAGGAATCCGATAATCTTTAAACTCGATCCGTCCGGTAGTCGCGGCACGCATACCCATTTTATGTTTGAGAGTAAAACCCTGGAATCCTGGACGATCGGCTTCAACAATAATAGCCGAAACTTTCGGGCGTCCTTCGTTTTGATCGCCTATCTTGCAGAATAGGACAGCGATATCGCAAGCATCACCATGCATGATAAAAAACTTTTCGCCGTTGATTACAAAATCGTCGCCATCGATTATAGCGATTGTTTCCTGATTGGCGGCATCGGAGCCGGCATTACGTTCGGTTAACGCAAATGAAGGAATCAATTCTCCACTAGCGCATTTCGGGACATATTTTTTCTTCTGCTCTTCAGTTCCAAAAGCAAAAATCGGGAATGTCGCCAATTCCGGAACTGCCGCAAGAAGTGAGGTCGGAGGATCATAATAAGCCAGTTCTTCGATCAAAGTGATATATTCAATGTTGGAATAACCACCGCCACCGTACTCTTTCGGCATGACAAAACCAACGAGGCCCGCTTTTGCTAGTTTCTGATAATATTCTTTGGGAAATGCTTCATCTTTGCGATCATTTTCCTGGAAAACCGGGACTATTTCTTTTTCTGCGAATTCTTTGGCGCGGTCACGAACCGCCTGCTGTCTGTCATCAACGTTATATCTCATTATCTCCTCCTGAGATCTGACTTCGCCCGATTTGGTATCCTCGGACAAATCCTATTATGTTACATTATTTTATCTTCATCTTTTTTGTCGCCGCGTTCGGTCATGGCGGTACGGACATAATTAACTGTTTCCTCGGTTGTGGCACCGGGGGTAAACAGTTTGGCAATGCCCTGACTTTCGAGCTTTTTAATATCATCTTCCGGGATAATTCCGCCGCCAAAAAGAATTGTATCACCAATACCTTTTTCTTCCATCTTCTTTTTGATTTCCGGGAATAGTGTCATATGCGCTCCGGACAAAATCGAGACACCAATGACATCAACATCCTCCTGCACAGCGGCATTAACAATCTGATCGGGGGTCTGCCGCAAACCGGTATAAATCACCTCAAATCCGGCATCACGAAAAGCCGCCGCAATCACTTTGATACCACGATCATGGCCATCAAGTCCCGGCTTGGCCAACAGTACTCTTATTTTTTTGTCAGTCATAATAATTCTTTATTTATAATAAATTTTATCTCAAAACTAAATAAACGGGGGTTCGACATACTCGCCAAAAACATTCTTAAGAGCATCGCTTATCTCGCCCTCAGTTGCATAAACGCGAACACAATCAAGCATCGCTTTCATCGTATTGCCGTTACCTTTGGCCGCCGTTACTAAATCATCGAGGGTCCGTTTGACTTTGTCGTTATCTCGCTCTTCGCGGATCTTTTTAACATATGCCGCCTGATCTTTTTCAACATCTTCATCGATAATCAAAATTGGGATGTCGATCTCTTCGGTGTCCATCTTATATTTATTAACACCAACAATAATCCGTTCTTTTTTCTCGATCTCTCTTTGATATCGATAAGCCGCTTTGGCGATCTCACGTTGTTGGAACCCGTCTTCAATACACTTGAGCACTCCGCCCCGTTTTTCGATCTCATCAAGATATGCTTCGGCTTCGGCTTCGATCTTATCGGTCATTGCTTCCACAAAAAACGATCCAGCAAGAGGATCAACTGTATTGGTAACGCCAGTTTCATGCGCCAAAACCTGCTGAGTCCGAAGAGCCAAAAGAGCCGCTTTTTGTGACGGTAGTGCGAGAGTTTCATCCATTGAATTTGTATGTAACGATTGCGTGCCGCCAAGAACACCTGACATCGCTTCATAGGCGGTTCGGATTAAATTATTCTCCGGTTGTTGCGCGGTTAAAGAACACCCGGCTGTTTGTGTATGAAATCTGAGTAACCAGCTTCGTTCTTTTTTGGCTTTATATTTTTCTTTCATCCGGCGGGCAAAAATTCTTCTCGCCGCACGATATTTGGCGATCTCTTCGAAAAAATCCTGATGCGCGTTAAAGAAAAATGAGAGACGTGGTGCAAACTTGTCAACATCCTGCCCATCTTTCATTGCTGATTCGATATAAGTAAAACCATCAGAAAGCGTAAAGGCCAACTCCTGGGCCGCTGTTGAACCGGCTTCACGGATATGATACCCCGAGATCGAAATTGTATTCCACTGCGGAACATGGTCAGTACAAAACGCCATCATATCGGTTATTAATCTTATAGATGGTTCGGGCGGATAGATCCATTCTTTCTGCGCAATATACTCTTTTAAAATATCGTTTTGCAATGTCCCGCGGATTTTATCAAATGGAACATTCTGTTTTTCGGCTACCGCGAGATACATCGCCAGAAGAACCGAGGCGGGAGCGTTAATAGTCATCGAGGTTGAGACTTCGCCCAGATCGATATCATCAAACAGTATTTCCATATCGCCAAGTGAATCAACCGCCACGCCACATTTACCAACTTCGCCAAGCGATCTAACATGATCGCTGTCATAGCCCATAAGGGTCGGCAAATCAAAAGCAACCGAGAGACCGGTCTGTCCCTGGTTTAATAAATAATGATATCGCTCATTGGTTTGTTTTGGAGTACCCATTCCGGCAAATTGGCGCATAGTCCAGAGGCGACTGCGATACATTGTGTGGTGAACACCGCGCGTATATGGATATTCCCCCGGCAATCCGAGTTTTTTATCATAATCAAAACCGCTCAGATTTTCCGGCGTGTAGAGCTCATCAACTTCATCACTTGAAATTGTTATAAATTTGGGACGGGTTTTTCGGGCGCGAAACTTCTCGGCCGATTTGTCCCAATTCTTCTTTTTATTCTTTAAATCATCTAATAATTTTTTATCAAACATTTATACCTCAAATCTTGCTTAACCATTGATAATAATGAAATTACGTCAAAAAAGCAAGATTATTGGACGGCCACTGGCCGATTTAGAATTTTAGCGTATTTTGCCTTTAAATACCGATTTTACAGCTTGTTCGCATCGATTTACCTTTATTTTTATGATTTCCAATTCACCAAATTATGCAAGATTTGCCAAAAGTCATTGAATCACATAAAGATGAGAACTATTGTTAGAATCAGACATGTTATCGGACTACTATTTGCTCAAATAGACTTCAAAATAGGTGTTTTGACAGGAAAATTTTCCTTAGAAGGGAGTTTGAATATGAAAAAGATACTACTTGGATTTGCAATTTTGTTCATTTTGGTTTCTTTGATTTTAATACTGGGATGTGACAAAGAAAGAACGATTACATCAACTGAATATATTGAAAAAATCGAATATATTGAAAAACCGGCCGATACGGTTCGGGTATTTGATACACTTTATACAATTGACACGCTTTATCAATATGATACAACCCACACCGGAACTGGCGGGACAGATACAATTACTGTAATTGATACAATATACAACAACTCTACTGACACATTGACTATCACAGAACATATCTATGATACAGTGACTGTTACTAATACTGTTTATGACACTGTGACCAATACTGTAAATCATTATGATACAACATTGATCAGTCAGTGTGATCCATTTTTACAATTTGCTCATAGTGCTATGCAATATTATGGTACTGCCGACATTCTTGCGTTAGTGAATTCTGAATTTGGATATGCTGACGGCTGGGTATATTATTTAGGGATAACCCAATGCGATGTCCAGAGCCCATCAGCAGGGGTATATGAAATATATGGTTACGCCAATTTCTGGTCTGTTGAATTTGACGCCTATTACCCGCTTGAATATTTTTGGCGGTTGACGTATATGGGCGGCGATCCGGATAATCCTGATAATTGGGAACTTTCCGATCCGCCGGCTCGATCATCGGGTAAAATTGGTGGTGTGAAATTAACAATCGACCGGGAGGTTAATGTGGTTGGGGCTACATTACAGAATAAATAATTTAGCCTGATTTTAATTTATAAGGCGGGATCATTCAATGATCCCGCTTTTTTATTGATTCAAACACATTATTGAGGACTGGATCGCATTTTGTATAATTATCAAAAAACAATTACCATGTAAAAATCTTTACGGAACAAACTGCGGAAGTGCCCAATCTCCAAGCGGATTTGTACCGCCATTGAAGTACCAGTCTATCATGTATGTAATATCAAGATTATCGACCGCTTTATCATCGTTAACATCGCCAAGATGTTTGAACGGGAACGGACCATTTCCACTGCTATGCACATAGCCATTAAGATAAACGATATCAACGAGATTTATAATTCCGTCATCATTGACATCACCGCGACCAAAGCCACAAAATTTGTTAATCAATGAGGCCATTCCGGAGTAGTTATCTACGTTGGCGGCATCAAAATCAGTGTATTTCCCGAAAAAGGCGTAACCATATGTATCAAATACTTCATCGGGAACCGGATCATTTTCGTTGCCAGTATATGCCCATGCTGGCAGATTTAGTTCAGCGATTGTATTCCACAAACGTCTGTCAGTGCCAGATGGATATGGCTGATACATCATAAATTGAGTTTCTGGACGTGACATCCACACATAGATAGAATCAAACCCAGGTTCTTCATCGCCATACCATTCGGTTGTAGCGTTAACAGAGTTAATCAGCGATGTATAACCATGGCCAAACGGAACCTTGACGACGCCACCACCAAATTCTGGTAAGAGCGTGTTATACATCCAGCCAATAGAGGATTCTTCATTGTAGCCGGAGGTATTGTATGAGACACCACCAATATCCCAATCAGCAATCATCCCAACATACAAGCCCGGAATAGCAGTACCATAACGACTATAGACGGAATGTCTGGAGATAGTAAAGTTCCAAAAATCATCGAATCCATATTTTGGTCCAGTGACATCTGTTACTGCATATTCAGTGACCATTGCCTTAAAAGCCCAGCCTTCAGTCAGATCACTGGCATAGGGTTTATTTAAACCGGTATTGAACTCAATATCCCAGTTCCATGTAATAGTGGTATCCCAAGGCGTAACGGTAGTATCAATCTCGTAGCGGCGGTGATCTTCCACTGAATCGACATAGGCATAATTAACTATAGTCCCAATAACATTACTATATGATGAACCGTCATCTGACATTTGAGCCAAAACAACATCATTGGCTATGGCAAAGTCGCATGTTGGGAGCGGGTCTGGTATAATACCTTCCCAGGTTGGATTTCCGCCGCCGTCTCTGGCATGCATAACAACTCTATGGGTGTCGATGGAATAAAAGAGACCATCGCAACCGTAAAGATATGAGGTATTGCCATCAATTTTATAATTTCCGGAATTGGCGGCCATAACATGAGTGGAGTTCCAAATCGGATAATGGTTAGAACCACTCTCACCAAAATCAAACTGCATACTATTATACATACAGCCACCTGTTACTGTTAAGAGAATAGTCGGATCGGCCGCGTCAACTCCATAATCCATATAGGCCGAATCAAGGAAATAATCCGGATCATCAGAATGAATTTCGGCATAGAATTGAGTTGCTCCTCTCGGAATTTTTGTTGCGTCAATTGCCAGTCTGATATCGGCAGAACCGCCCGCGGGAATCATAGTACCATCAACCGGTTCAACAAGGCTTAATATATAATCCGGAAGTGCATAAGCGGCGGAAGATGTTATAGTTTTTGAGAATCCGTCCGCTATAGCTCGGTTATCAAGAAACTTGGCTACTCTGGTATTGAGTCTGGTTTTTTCTTTGGCCAGAGATGAAATAGATTCGGCTTTATCCATATTAACCGTACTGACTCTGGTTGGAAAAGTTCCATTATCGTTTTCAAGAAGTTCGACATGGAAGATTTCCAAAGGAGCACAGCCAGAGTTAACCAGAATATCCTCAAAAACTATTTCTTCATATGAAGACTGTGCAAATGAAACCCAAATTTCAGGATGCATATCGGCTATATGTAAACGCTGACGAGGGTAAACCGCATTGGCCAAGCAATGCAGCTTCCCGCCTTCACCCAAAATCAGATGACCAGCTTCATCAACTACCGGCCCGGTAACATAAGTCGCGAATCGAGCCGAACGACGATGCCAAACAACTTCACCAAGTTTAGCATCCGTAAAATTCCAATATCCATGATCATTACCAAAAATTAGCCATTTATCTGAAGTATATCCCATTTCAGCCCCACAGGCGAGCACACCAGGCTGGGAAACATTGCCCCATTCATCTGGAATAGTCTGGATGTTCCAATATGGGTGGTAATCATTTGGCCCCCATAGTGGATCACCTGAATATTTGGAAAAAGCCATTGGGCCGTATTTATCACCGCCTTCAATCCAATGTGACCAGCCGCCAAAGATAACCTGAGCCTCGTCACTAATAATACCGCCGGGCGCTCCGGAAGGAGAGCCATTACAATATTGTAGCCAACCCAAAGTTGCGCCATCAGCACTAACTTTGTATAGTACACTGTTACTAACAAAATAAATCCACTGACCATCAGCCCCTTCATCGCTATAAAGAATAGAGGCATAACAGGCTTCCTGAGGATATAAAGGCCAAATATAAATTATCGGCCAGCCTATTCCATCAACCAAGTTCCAGTCTTCGGTAACGCCAGCGGGATCAACTTCTAGTCGATAAACATTTGCAGCGATTGGAGACTCGTCACAACCTACATACAGATATGTCCCATCAGTGGTTAGGCCTTTGTGAATCTGACCGGATGCAGTAAAGCATGGTGTAGCAAGTCCTGGGTAATAATAGTTGTCGCCATCCGATGTTTTAAGGCCATAAATATTTCCATTATTATCAGCCACAAAAACTAACTCATCTCCATCAACATCCATAATTATATGAGGAGCGTACTGCGCATGTCCACTCATTACAAATGACCATATAGTGGAGCCGTCAAAAGCGTTAAACTTAGAAAAATAGCCATTATCGCCGCCACCGCAATAAAGGGCTCCGTCATAAAAAGTTGGAGTAGCGCGGCAGGAACCGCCAATTTCGGCAAAGTTTGCGTCTCGTCTCCAAAGTTCGGCGCCAGTGTTAACATCAACGCAAACCAGACAATCAAACATATAGGCAAAAACTTTGCCATCAGCAATAATCGGCTGAGCAAAAGTTACACCATTACCCGATGAATTTTGATAGGTCCATGATTTGGTGAGGTTACATTGAACATCGCCAAGGGCATTTGTGGTACTATTGTCACGCGCAAAATTTTTGCCCAAAGTCGGCCAATCACCATCTGGAGAGCACCTGGGCTGAAATGGAATACAGCAACGATACACATCAAAAAACGCATCATAATCAGAACTATAAATGTTGGCGCAATAATCCCATTGTGTTGTTGACGTTGTTTCGTTGGTCCAAAGTATTGCGCTACGGCCGGTGGGTGTGGTTCCATCATCGGTAACAATTTGGATATCATTCGATCCGGTGGCAAATGATTCAAGGACTATCCAAACCGGAGATGAAAAATATAATGGAGCAACGTTGAAATAACCGCCTGGCCACGAGCCGCCAGTAATTGGAATATACCGAATTCTATTCCCCGGTAGACCATTGGAACCAGTTGCGTCATAAATTGCAATCTCGGCATCTTCGGCCATAGCACCACCATTAAACCAAATATCTATGGCACCCATATCACATCCATGGGGGGATGCAGGTGAATATTTAACACCCCATCCTTTTCTTAACATCGTATTTTCAGTATCCATGTAATCCGGGATATTCCAGGTATATGCAAAATCACCCAGAGGATAGGCAAAATCCCAACTACAATTATTATATATGTCACGACAGGTATTGGTCTTTATAAGATAATTAAAATTGGTCGAATAACTATGCCACCCGGTGGCACCGGAAAGAAACATACCGCTTCGTCCGGTCGGACAGCTTCCATTATCGCTGAGAAGATAAATATTCTGATTTCCAACATATCCGCCTTCAATGGTGACAACGACATAATAATCGCCATTGTGAACAAGGACAACACCCTCATCATT
>JAAERC010000486.1 GCA_024230695.1 Candidatus Zixiibacteriota bacterium | reverse complement strand
TTTTTCGCATCCCCATAATCCCAGGATAACTGCCATGATGATCAGCGAAATGATTTGAACGTATAGCCTTCTCTTCATCCGACCTCCTTTTCGCCCGAAGCGATATAGTCATAAGTTTCAATGTCTTTTGAGAAGGGTTATGCAAGAGCGATGCCAGTCATGCAAATTACTTCAACTGTATGGGGGATAATGTGTTTAGTGGGAATTGCTATCAAGCCTATAACTCATAAGTATGGGGGATGTCCAAGTTGCTATAGATAAAAGCCCCTAAACCTTTGCTACCAAGGCTAATATATCGTCGTTTTTTGCCGAAAATTATAATGAATACCTGAAAAATAGGGAATAATCCCGGGAGTATAATAATGTCGCAATTGGTTATAGATATTTTCTTTAGCACTGTGTTTTTATTGTTACTAATATTACTGGCAAAAATAAGAGTGAATACATTTGAAAATAATAAAGATAGCTACCGCTATACATTTGGCGGGATTTCCGTACTTGGGGTAGTATCAATTATTCAAATGATGGGGCACCAAGATCTATTTGAGTCCATTCCTTTCTTATCCGAACCAATATATCGTGAATTGGTTCTTACAATTGGTGTTGTATCCGGCGTGGCCCTGATGATCGCCGGGGCATCGATCTGGTTGCCGGGAAAAAACCGAAAAACTAAAAAGATTGTTGATTCTGAAAGTTCATCTCGAACGCTTGATATAGAAAATACGATATTGCATACACCAAATTCTAAGTCTGTTTTGAAACGTTTTCCGGGAATGATATCGAGAGATTTCAATTTTAATGCTCATGTTATTTTTACTAGACAAAACCGCTTAAACAAATATGTTTGCACTGATTATGCAAATATTGGTGATAATGAAACCAAATTATTTCAAAATATTGATTTTACATATATTGGAGCCAAACGTCAAGCGGCGGAAATTAAGTCAAAGATTCCGCATGATTATTATCTTCCAATATTAGTAACTAATCGCGCCCAGATTATTATATTATTCAGAAAAAATAAGGGAGAAACAGTAACAGATACGGAAAGAAAATCCTTGGAGGGAATCACAAGGGCATTATCGTATCGTCTTAATAATGACTATATTGTCAAAAAAGAGAAGTTCTATTCGCGCTGTTGGGAGTACTCAGGACAAATAAGGAATATCCTCACTTCTAAAAATTCGATTAGTTCTAATCTAAAAGTTTTGCATAGCGTCTTCAATCAAGCCATAGGTGCGGAATATTTTTCATTGGCAATTCTTGGGAAAAAGCAAACAAATCCCAAAGTATACACAGTAGGCATTAATGGTAATATATTGTTAGACGGTGGCAATTCATCAATTATGAAAAATGCCCATTTTCGGAAAATTATGAACGATAAAAAATCAGTCATAGTGAACAATATAAATGAAATTGATGATGCGGCAGATTCCATGTTTGTCAGTTGTGGTCAATGTAGTTTTATGGCTCAGCCAATTGTATTAAATAATCAGGTTGTGGCAATTCTGACTCTGGGACATTCGGCGGCATCTCATTTTAGTCAACAAGATCTATTGCTTACAAAAGTTATGGCCTATTCGATGGCATCGGCTATTGAATCTGAATTGAATCAGCGCTCATTATTTGAGCGGGATAGATGTTTGGCGGCAATTAATGGTTTTGAATCGGCAGTAAAGAAAGCGACTGATATCAATTCTATTTTGAAATCAGCCGTCGATTTAATTTCAAATAATATTAGTACAACTATGGTAAGAGTTTCCATCCTTGATAATTTTCGAACTCAGCTTAAAACAATTGCAGTAAAAACGGCCAGGCCGATGGCGGACTTAAATACAGATGATTCTCTATTGTCAAAAGAATTGACCTGTTGGCATCAGATCGTGGCTGAGGAAGGTCGCCTGCTTTTGATAAACCAGAATGATGCCGAGTCCCGAATGGGAAAAAGCGAAATAGAGTCTCTTTTATTTACAGGTGTTCAGTCAGCCTTAATTATTCCAATAGTAGTTAACGACCGAACCTTTGGCATTATTACACTTGGTGAGATGAGAGCATGGGAGAGAACATCTTACAATTCAACAACAATCAGTTTCTGCAAAACAATTGCGGCCAAGATCGCCGACACGATAAAATTACAAAAGCTAAGTCGTATAATGACCATAAACAAAGATTCAGATGATACAGATGTTTCCGGCAAATCAGACAATAACCTACTTCGCCGCCTGAAAGTTCCTATGACCAACCTCCAGGGATCACTTGAGGTCTTAAAAATCAAAGGTTTCCCAATTGATGGTGATGCCAACAGAATTCTTTCACAGATGGAAGAATCTTCTAATGATATAGTCAACTTGCTGAATGATTATTAGCATTTAAGAGAAAACCAACATTGACCGCCAACAGATAGGACTAAAAATAAACATATGAGTCATAAGATAAAAATACTTGCGGAAAATCAGTATTCTCAATTATTGTCGCCTAAATCCAATCTTGGTGATGAAAATTTATCTCTTTATATTAGTTCACTTTTACCGAATTTGTTTTATTCGGCAAAAGATAGAATCTTGAACTCCAAGAGAATAGGTTATTTATATATTCCAAAAGAAAAATTGCCATCCGAATATTCAACTGGAATATTAAGTAATCAATATTATAAGAGATTTGAATTGGCCCCCAAAGATATTGTTGTCGATGATAATCTCTTTATTCCGATTTTGGCTGACAATATTATAATAGGTGGTCTTTTGGGGAAGCCGCATGATATTGTAAAATATGATCGAAGCAATCTTCTCAATGAATATAAACTGGATGAGTATTTATCTCACTTAGGCGAGATAAATGAGCAAACAACCAAAGTTGAAAGTCCGTCCTCAGAAATACTGGAAAAAATCTCATCGGAAAAATCAATTGATTCATTTATGTGTTTATTGGCCGAGTGGATAACCGATACGATCGGTGGCGGCTCAGCGGCTTTTTATCATGGTAGTGGTGATACTTTTGTGTTAAGAAAAGCGGCCGGCAATATCAATGAATTTGACTCTACTCCGCAAATTCTGGAAAATGAGGCGGCTCAAGCGTATGCTGATTTGGTGAATAATGATATTATGTTTTCACCACAAACAGTTGTGCCAGATTATACGACCAAATTAAATTATGCCCCACTTGTTCGATTTGCTATCGGTGGGAGTATCGATAATAACTTTGAGTATCTCTTAACAGGAAATATTCCCGATGTTACCTCATATACGACATTTCGTTTTCTTCTCGAGCTAAAACAGGTTTTATCAAAACTGTCATTTAAACATTTTTCACTGATCTCCAATTGGCGGCAATTGTTTGTGTCTCTTGAAAAGAAAATGGATTCAAAATGCAGTCAACAGAGTTTGGTTGAATATCTGTATTCTCAATTGAATGAATCGCTGGTTATAAATCATCTTTCTATCTGTCGGTTTTATCCATTGGAAAATAGAATCCAAATGGTTGGTATGGTGTCGTCAAACGGAAAGCCATCTTTTCAAAAGGATATGACATTTCCTGTAAGTGGAACATGGTTTGAGACGGTAATAGATTCAGGGCGTTTTCGTTTTGATGAGTTGTCCGCGTCAAATATTGATAATAAATTAGCAAACTCGTTATATAAGGATGGTATTCGCTCTAATTTGATATTGCCAATACAATCACAGGATACTATTTATGGTTTCCTGAATGTCGGCTCACCAATGACAGGGAATTACCTTACTAAATATCAAAGTGAGCTAGATACTATTATCAGGTATTTATCGGGACAACATGAAAAAGTACTTAACCGTCGTAATATCGAGCTGGTTTCCAATCAGTTGGAACAATTACATAGTAAATTCTCCTCAATTGAAAATATTAAAACGTTGGGAGAGTTGGCCGGTGGCGTTTTTCATGATCTCAATAATGTTATTGGAGCCATACTTGGCCGAGCTCAGCTTATTCTTCAGAAGACCGAATCCAAAGCCGGGGATAAGTTCATTGACAAAATAATCAAAGATGCCCGGTTGATTGAAACATCGGCGCTTGATTCGGGTGAGATTTTGAAACGACTCAGGCAACTTGCTCAATCCAACAAAAAGGGATTTAAGGAACCGATCGATCTGCAAAGATTAATTGATGATTCTGTTGAGATGATTCATCCTCGCTGGGAACGATTGGTACAGAGTGATGGGCTCAAAATTTCGCTTGAAAAAGAGCCTATTGAAAATATAACTATTTCGGCTGAAGCATCGGAGCTGAGAGAAGTATTCACGAATCTTCTTTTGAATGCTCTTGACGCGATGCCTAATGGCGGTAAACTCTCTATTGTCAGCCGTCGAATAGATCAGGCGGTCCAGATATCGGTTTGCGATACCGGAACCGGGATGTCTCAAGATCTTATCGAACAAGTGTTTACTCCGTTTTTTACTACCAAAGGTGAGAAGGGTACGGGGCTGGGATTGCCACTGTGCAAGAAAATCATTGAGGATCATAATGGTAGTCTGACGGTTAATTCGGTTGTTGGCGAGGGGACAACATTTGTTATTATGTTCCCGATAGTCGAAACTAAGAGTTTGGATAAAGCCGGTCATACAATCAGTGAAAACGATAATCTAAATTTGAATATCATCATTGCCGAGGATAGTCTTGATCTGCAGGATACTATGCATGAGCTTCTTACCGAATGCGGATACAAAGTCTCAAAAGCCTCAAGCGGGGAAGAAGTACTTAAACTTTGCGGTCGAGAGCGGTTTGATTTACTTATTACCGATCTTGGTCTGCCGGGGATAAGCGGACTTGAGCTTGCGCAAAATATCAAAAGTATTGATAAGAATATTAAGATCATTTTGACTTCTGGCTGGGATATTAATAAAACAGAGAAAGAGCTACACGATAATGGGGTCGATAGTTATCTTCCCAAACCGTTTAAGACATCTGATATTCATTCGGCGATCCAGAATCTGTTTGGGTCATAGATGATTTTCATAAATTTCTGTAACTATATCCTTTCCATTATCTGCCAGTAAAATGGGCCACCAATGGTGGATATCGTTTTGTCTTTTTTACTTTTCTGTATAATTTACTTTTTGGTAAATTTAAAAATCCCCGTAAGTTATGCACCTCAATTCAATTACAACGATATGGGTTCGTTTCGCATATAAAAGTTTTTACTTTTCTACCTGTTTCTCCCCGAAAATAATTTTGATACATTTATTCATATTGAATAAGGTGTGATAACGGAATCAACATCAGTGTATATGCGAAAGTGTTTAAAACCCACACCAAAGTGTGGGGCACCCATAAGTTACACATTGATATTACCGCGTTGTTTCCGATTGAAATCGTAACTCCTCGTAATGATGTGAAACTGAAGATATCGTTTATTTCTTAATTCTCGCGCATCAGATTGCTAACTATATGAACAGAATCTGTTTCTGGTCTGGTTATATAAGCGAATATTGAGGAAAAACTTGCTTTAATTAAGATATTTCATTATAATAGAGGACTAATACCCTCCAATTAGTTGGAGATTGTACGCGGATTTAGATAAAAATATACTACTCACACATACCTCGGAGGAAACTATGAAGAGCGTGCCACAGAAAAACCTTAACAACAAAACTTTCAAAACAATCCCTAACTGCTTAGTGCTGTTGATCTTGGCGGTAGCCATGATCGGCCTGTTTCCGGCAGTTTCTTTGGCCCAATTTTTC
Organism: Candidatus Zixiibacteriota bacterium; assembly: GCA_024230695.1. The sequence goes on along the minus strand of JAAERC010000486.1, from coordinate 5,930 downwards.
GGAAATGGCTCCGATGGAGCGGTGACCATTACCGGGACAGTTCATTTGTCAGCAGAAATGAACTATACTGATTTGACTGTAAACGCAGGTGCTACACTTGAGACTCACGGCTATGTAATCCATGTCTCCGGAACTCTGACTAATAATGGTACCATTACTGATTCTTACTCAGGTGGTGCCGGCGGAGCCGGCGGAACTGTCGGAGTTGGTGGCAATGGAACAACGATGCCACCGCATACGGGCCCTACTACTGGTGGTGCCGGGACGCCTGGAACGCCAGCTTCTTCTACGTGGGCTGGTGATGGTGGTGATGGCGGCGGCGGCGGCGGTGGTGGCGGCGGTGCCTGGGATGCCTTATATGCATATGATGCACGTGGGGGTAATGGTGGAGTAGGCGGAATAGGCGGTCAGGGTGGCGGCATTGTTAGTATCATGGCCCGATATATAGATAACACTAATGGAGTAATCCATGCTGACGGATTTGATGGCGGTATGGGAAACTCTGGCGTGACAGGTATCAAAAAAACCTGGTCAATACCAATGATTGCTAATTATGATTTAGCCGGTGGCGGTGGCGGTGGTGGCGCCGGTGGTAATGGTGGTGATGCCGGATCCTGTATTGTCACTTATGGCACCGACCTTGGCACTGGCACAGGTATAGTCAGAGCTAACGGGGGTAGTGGAGGCGGAACACGCTCTGGTGGTTCTGCAATTAACACATCATATTCAGCCCATTCCGCCTCAAATGAAGAGGCTGGAAATGTTTCAAACGGCAATGGTGGAAGTGGTGGATGGTCAGAAAAAGGATCTGCTGGAAGCAACGGTGGAGCCACAAGTGGCTCTAGTTCTGATGGCACTTCTGGTATGGTCATGCACGTGCCTGCACTTTACTGCTACGTTGACAACGACGATGACGGATATGGTGATAATAGTGATGCTGGTGCATGGCATTCTCCCGGGTTAATTGGTGAATGCCTGTCTTTCTTCTCAGATGTTCAAGGTGACTGTGATGACCATGATCCTAATGTAAATCCCGATGCTACCGAAATATGTGGTAACGGAATAGATGACGACTGTAATCCTGCAACAGTTGATACTGACACTGATGGCGATGGTATTTGCGATGATGTTGATCTTGATGACGACAATGACGGCAGATTGGACATTAGCGACCCTGCTCCTACTAACCCCGACATCTGTGGTGACATTGACACCGATGGTTGTGATGATTGCGTAATTGGTACCGATGACTTCGGGCCACTACCAGATGATGAGCCTTGGAATGATGGTATGGATACAGATGGTGACGGGCTTTGTGATTCCGGCGACCCTGATATAGACAACGACGGTGTAGCTAACGGATCTGACCTTGACCCTACCAATCCTGATATTTGTCAGGATGTTGATGATGACAATTGTGATGATTGCTCTGTAGGTACCGACGATTTTGGACCAGACCCAGATTTTGATGTCAATAATGATGGTACTGATACCGATAGCGACGGTATGTGCGATTCATTTGATCCCGATATCGACAATGATGGCGTTGCTAACGCATCTGATACTGATCCTTACGACCCTTTTGCTTGTGAAGATGTTGATGCTGACGGTTGTGATGATTGTGTAATTGGTACCGATGACTTTGGGCCAGAACCAGATAACGAGCCTTGGAATGATGGCCCAGATGTAGATGGCGACGGGATTTGTGATTCCGGCGACCCTGATAACGACAACGATGGCGTTCCGGACGCATCGGACCCAGCCATTCACAACCCTGATATCTGTGGCGATAGTGATGGTGACGGTTGTGATGATTGTTCTGTAGGAACCGACGATTGGGGACCTGACCCAGATAACGATCCTTCAAATGATGGGTTAGATACAGATGGTGACGGTCTCTGTGATTCTGGCGATCCCGATATCGACAATGATGGCGTTGCTAACGCATCTGATACTGATCCATACAACCCTTATGTATGTGAAGATACTGATGGTGACGGATGTGATGATTGCGTCAAAGGAGTTGACGGTTTTGGTCCTCAGCCCGACAGTCGTCCTTGGAATGATGGTCAAGACATAGATGTTGACGGGCTTTGTGATTCTGGCGATCCTGATGCCGATGGCGATGGTTATAATGGACCATTTGTCAGCGGACCTGACTGTGACGATACTGATCCAACTATCAACCCCGGGGCTACTGAAATATGGTACGATGGTGTCGATCAAAACTGTTACGGCTGGAATGATTTTGATGCCGACTTTGATATGTATATAGCTTCTGGCTATGACGGCAACGAGAATTGGCAGGCGCCGTATGTCGGTGATTGTGACGATAACGATTCAGATATAAACCCAGCTATGACAGACATCCCCGGCGATGGAATAGATCAGGACTGTGTTGATGGTGATGCCTATGTTTGCGGTGATCTCAATGATGATAACAATATTGATATTCTCGATATTGTATTTCTGATAAACTATAAATATAAAGGTGGTTCCGTACCAGACCCACTTGAATCGGCTAATGTTAATCATGATACCAATATTGACATTCTTGATATTGTTCATCTGATTAATTTTAAATATAAAGGCGGCGCTGATCCGGATTGTTCTCCACTATAAGAAATAGTATCTGGAGCTATGGCTCCTGAACTACCATATAAGGACAGGCAGAGATGTCTGTCCTTTTTTATTCTATGTGCATATTTACCAACGCACAGCCTTACATTTATCTCAGGATTTTCAACAAACGGTGGGGTGACCAATTTGAACATTTCCGCACCCCAAGGGGTAAGCTACCCCTGGCGGGGGTGCGCCACCCGGTTATTTTGCACTTCGTGCAATGTCAGGAGCGCACGGCTCCTGACCTACAACTGATTTTGAGTATTTCCTTACCCCACTGGGCAGGCTATTCGGGGTTAAAAAATTGGTAACCCACCCAACGGGTGGGGATTTCGATATACTCAAACTGATATTATTAATCTGTCATGCCCCAAAGGGCCATGACCTACCAAACTGTCGGGTGCGGCGACCCGACAGCACGAAAATTCTGTCAGGAAAGGGTTCCTGACGGCACATAAATAGTTGATTATCCAACTGTCACATTTTCCTCTTGCTTTTTTCTCGGTTACGTATATATTCTAAACAAGAATCTTCGGGGTGAGGTGTAAATCCTCGACCGGCGGTGATAGCCCGCGAGCCAGTTAATCCTGGTTGGATCGGTGAAATTCCGATGCCGACGGTATAGTCCGGATGGGAGAAGATAAAACCTTTGGCTACAAATGTACGCCTGAGACTCGCCCCGATATATATTGGGGTATTTTTTTATGGCCGAAAAGGCTGACATAAAGTATATCAAACTGGCCCTGGAACTGGCAAAAAAAGCAAGAGGAAAAACCTCGCCGAATCCAATGGTCGGGTCGGTTATAGTCAAGAACAATCGTATTATCGGTCAAGGTTATCATCGCAAAGCCGGCACTGCTCATGCTGAAAGAATAGCTTTAGGTAAAGCTGGTAAGTTAGCCAAGAACAGCGTGTTATATGTTACACTAGAACCATGTTGTCATTTTGGTCGAACGGCCCCATGCACTCTGGCAATAATCGAGGCAGGTGTCAAAAAGGTCGTTTATTGTATGAAAGACCCCAATCCCAAGGTCAATGGGCAGGGAATCAAGATACTAAAAAAGGCCGGTATTGAGGTTATTGGGAATGTGATGACCAAACAGGCTAAACGGCTCAATGAAGTTTATCTAAAGAATATAACTACCAATCGGCCGTTTGTTGTTCTGAAAATGGCGCAGTCAATTGATGGCCGAATTGCGACATCGAATGGTCATTCACAATGGATATCCGGTAAAGAGAGCCGGAAATTTGTTCATGGTTTACGCTCGGAAAATGATGCCGTAGTTGTTGGTTCAGGAACGGTCAAAGCCGATAATCCAAGTTTGACTGTGAGATTGATAAAGGGAAAAAATCCGTATAGAATAATAATCTCGGCTAATCCGAAATTTGCTTCTAATATAAATCTGTATAAAAATAATAATGACTGCAAAACAATAGTGGCTACATCAAAGAAATCAGCAGAAAAAGCCAATATCAAAAACCTCACTGTTTGGAGTATAAAGAAAAACAGACAGGGTCTGTCGTTGAGTGATTTTCTTGATAAGGCAGGGAAATTTGGGATAACCTCGATCCTTGTTGAGGGTGGTTCCCAACTGGCCACATCATTTATTCGGGAACAATTGGTCGATAAATTTCATTTTATAACAGCGCCGATGATTATCGGAAAAGGTATGGATACCATAAATGATCTGGGAATCAGGCATTTGGATAAGGCTGTTAGATTTAAGGAATACGAAATAGATAAAATGGGTAATGATATTAAAATCACCGGATACCCGGAGTATAAATAATGTTTACGGGATTAATACAAACGACTGGCTCGATAGCGATTATCAGCTCTCGAAGTAATTATAAACTGCTGACAATAAAACCGGATGTTCCATTTACCAATATCGAGATGGGCGAATCGGTTGCGGTTGATGGTTGTTGTTTAACGGTGACCCAGTTTGATAAGAGCTTTGTGACGGTTGAGGCTTCGCCGGAATCTGTCAAGACAACGATAATAGGTAAATACAGTTCAGGACGGAAAGTCAATCTTGAGCGGGCACTGCTTCCGACTGACCGCTTGGGCGGGCATATTGTATCGGGGCATGTTGATTGTGTTGGTGAGATAGACACGACTCGTAAGGTTGGCGGTTCGACCGAGTTGTCAATTAGATATCCTGACAAGTTTGCGGCATATCTTGTTGATAAGGGATCGGTAACTATCAACGGTATCTCATTAACTGTAAACAGAATTAAAAAAGATATATTTGAGGTAAATATAATCCCGCATACCAGACTCGCTACAACGGTGCAGAATTTCAAAAAGGGTGAAATGGTTAACCTTGAGTTTGATATTATTGGAAAATATATAGCAAGAATGATAAACAGTTCTTCAAAAGAGGGGCTGACAATAAATAAACTTATAGAAAGCGGATGGAACAATACAAGTTGGAGTAACAATGACTAATTTTGACACAATTAAAAAGGCAATTGACGAAATAAAAAAAGGGCGGATAATTATTGTTGTCGATGATGAAGATCGTGAAAACGAGGGCGATTTTATCATGGCGGCTGAGATGGTCACCCCTGAAGCGGTGAATTTTCTCGCGACTCATGGCCGTGGATTGATTTGCACCCCGATCAGAGAAGAGCGGATGAAACGTCTGAAACTTCACCAGATGGTCGATACCAACACAGCCTTACACGGGACCAAGTTTACTATCTCTGTTGATGGTGCAAGTGGGACAACCACTGGTATTTCGGCGGCTGATAGGGCTAGAACGATTGAGATATTGGCCGATGATAATTCGACTCCTGAAGATCTGGCCCGCCCGGGACATATATTCCCGATAACGGCTAAAGATGGCGGTGTCCTTTCACGCGCCGGACATACTGAATCAGCGGTTGATCTTGCCCGTTTGGCTGGATTAAATCCGGTTGGTGTTTTGTGTGAGATTATGGATGATGATGGTACAATGGCTCGGGTGCCGCGATTGAAGAAGATGGCCGAAGAATTTAATATGTCGATGATAACCGTTAAGGATCTCATTGAGTATCGTCGTCATACAGAAAAATTAATCAATAAAATAGTAGTGGTTGATTTTCCAACACGATTTGGGACATTTAAACTTCACATGTATGATTCACAAACTGACGACCATCATCATCTGGCCCTTATCAAGGGTGATGTGGCCGGCAAAAAAGATGTCTTAGTGCGGGTGCACTCACAGTGCCTGACTGGGGATATTTTTGGTTCGTCGAGATGTGACTGTGGTTCCCAATTAGCCACGGCTATGAAAATGATAGAAGATAAAGGTGAGGGT
>JAAERC010000485.1 GCA_024230695.1 Candidatus Zixiibacteriota bacterium | reverse complement strand
CCTTGCCGATCAATCCGGGATGAGAATTCCGCTTGGGAAATCGGGGCGTGAAATTCTGTATAGCAAATCTGGCAATAAAGATGATGACATGCTGGCCAGCGAATTAAGATCATTTGTGAAAGCAGTTCAGAATAACGGTTCGCCGGAAATACATGCAAGTGAAGCTATCGAGGCTCTGAAAACCGCATTAACTATTGAAAAAATTGGACTGACATCCGGCAATAACAAAGAAAACGATTAGTGGGTTGGGGTAATCGATTGAAATGTCAGGTTCCAACACTCATATATTTGTCTCGGCAGGTGACCCATCGGGTGATATAGCCGGCTCCCTACTCCTAAAACAACTCCGTCAAAATAATAACGATCTTGAGTTTTTCGGTTTAGGCGGTCCACGAATGCGTAAGAATGGGCAGGAACAACCGGTAGATGGCAAAGAACTGGCTGTACTTGGATTCTGGGAAGTGGCCAAACGATTCTTATTTTTTAAAAAATTAATGAATCAAGTCGTTGAATCAATCAAAGCAAAAAAACCTAAAGCAATAATCCTGATTGATTATCCCGGATTTAATCTGAGATTGGCGCAAAAAATAAGGAATTTAAATATTCCGATTGTTTATTATGTTTCACCGCAGATATGGGCATGGAACTCAGGAAGAATAAAAAAGATAAAACAGTTGGTCGATCTTATGTTGTTGATTCTTCCATTTGAAACAAAACTTTATGATGATGCGAAATTAAATAATAAATTTGTTGGGCATTATCTGTTTGATGATATTAATCCGAAATTTATTAAGGCTCCATATAACAATAATTCGAATCTTATTTTACTTATGCCTGGTTCACGCCCACAGGAAGTGCAGAGAATGCTTCCGACGATGGTTGAAACAGCGAAATATCTATCACAAAGCGGGAATTGGAAATTTGTTATTGCCGGAGTTAAAAGTGATATCGATTATTTTTCATACATAAAAAATAGCTCTGTACCAATAGATATCATATTCGGCCGCACACGGGAATTGATAGCCGAAAGCAGATTGGTCATTACTTCGTCGGGGACGGCCACTTTGGAAACAGGTATCATTGGGCGGCCAATGGTGGTGATCTATAAAACCGGATGGTTGACCTATCAGATAGCGAAACGATTGGTGAAACTTGACAAAATCGCCTTAATAAATATTGTTGGCGGAAAATTAATGGTCCCGGAGCTTATTCAAAACAATGCTTCACCTGAAAATATTCTAAACACCGCCGCTCAATTTTTGGACAATAAAAAGCATACTGAACAAACAATAGAAAAATTGAATAAAACAACAAACACTCTTGGTGGAAGTGGAACATCGGATCGTGCCGCCAAAGCTATTATGGAATTATTAAATTGCTGATATTTTATCGTATATTCACCTTTCTTATTTATTATGTAACATTGCCGGTGACTTTGATACTTGCTTTATCAGGTTCAATCAAATGGAAAAACCGCTTAGGATATTTACCCGAACAGATAAATACTCATAATAAAAAAATCATCTGGCTTCATGCGTCATCAATGGGCGAAGTAAAAGTACTGGCTATTCTCAAGGATTTTTTTGAAAAAGCAGACAATACTATATCAATTTATATTACAGTCATGACCGAAGCCGGTTACCAGAGTGCTTGTCAATTAGTGAAAAATAAAGATCAAGTTGCCTTTTTCCCACTTGATGCCTCACCAGCCGTCAATAGATTCCTTAATAGAATACAACCAAAAACGGCGGTTTTTATTGAAACCGAAATCTGGCCGAATATGATAGATAAATTAGGCAAAAGGAATATTCCGATATATCTTGCCAATGGCAGATTGTCAGAAAAATCATGTCGGAGTTATATACATTTCAAAAAATCGCTCGGTCAGTTATTCGAAAATTATAATAGACTATTAGTGCAGTCAGAAAATGATAAAGATAGATATATCAAAATCGGAGCCAACAAAAATAAAATCGAAGTGATTGGTAATTTGAAACTTGACGCGACATCTAATATTATTCCAAGCGATCAAAAAGATCAAATCAAAAACTGTCTTCCATTTGATAAAGAAAGCAAATTATTGATAGCCGGTTCTACAAGAAAAGAAGAAAATGAAATTATAATTAGACTATTCAAAAATTTAACCGAGAAATTTTCTGATATAAGTTTAATTCTTACTCCGAGACATCTTGAAAAAATAAGCGAAGCTGAAAAACTGGCAAGGAAGTATAACTTATCATCTGTTCTGTATTCAGAATGTAAAAACATAAAACAAACTGTCTCAGCGGTTATTATTGATAAAATGGGATTGCTCAATCAGTTATATTCGATTTCGGATATAGCCTTTGTTGGTGGAACATTGGCCGATATTGGCGGGCAAAATATTCTCGAACCGGTTTGGGCCGGAACGCCGGTTTTGTATGGTCCATCGATATATAATGTCGGTGATAGCTCTAAATATATCTTGGAAAACCGATTCGGCGCGATGGTTCAAGACGAAAACGAATTGTATGATAAATTAGTTATGTTTTTTAATAATGAATTATCTTTTAGTATGAAAGATGAAACATCATCTGAGAAATCACATGCGGAAAAAACAGCTCAAATAATTCTTGATAACTTATAGTAATTATAATATGGAAGCTATCTGGGAAAATATCATAAGTAACAAAGCCAACCCGCTTTATTGGCCGGCGGTTATGATTCTTATGGTTGTCTCAATATTATATCAACTTGGTTTACTTTTAAGAAAAACGTTTCGGTCAAAACCAATAAAAACCAAAGCGACGGTTATCTCGGTCGGCAATTTAACCGTTGGCGGGACAGGCAAAACTCCAGTAGCCATCTTTCTTGCCAACTACTATCTTGGTAAAGGCAAAACAGTTGGAATAGTTTCATCGGGATATGGCCGACAAATAAAAACAAACATTTGTGACACGGGTCAGGAAATTTCGCAATTTAACCTAAAAGAAACAGGCGATGAATTAATGGAGATGGCCGAGAATCTTCCCAATGTTTATTTTTCTGTAGCAAAATCCAAAACCGATGCGGCCTTACGGCTTGAAAAAAAGTATCAAGTTGATATTATTATTATTGACGATGGCTTTCAGCACCAAAAACTTTATCGATCACTGAATATTCTATTAATTGATGCCAATTATGATTTGCGAAACGAATCTATTTTCCCCCTGGGGCGATTAAGAGAGAATTTATCCGCAGGCAATAGAGCCGATTTGATTTTGTTGACAAAAGCTAATTATACAAAAAATAATAACAACTTTTGCCAATGGCTCAAAAATCGATATTCGGATAAGCCAATGGCCAAACTCTTTTTTATTAATAATATTCTGGTTTCAAATCAAAATGAGATATCACTGGATTCAATTTCAACTCGAAGCTGTTATCTTTTTGCGGGAATTGGAAATTTTCATGGATTGCAAAATTATATCAAGCAAAACCTGACAAATTTGATAGGCTGGCGGCAATTTTCAGATCAGTGCCAATACAATCAAGCTGAGATAGATAAAATAAAAAATGATTTGGAAAAATATCAACCGGAGTTTATCATCACCACTTACAAAGATTATGTGAAATTGAAAGACTTTAATT
>JAAERC010000484.1 GCA_024230695.1 Candidatus Zixiibacteriota bacterium | reverse complement strand
TACTCAAGGAGAATTTGTTACGGAAGAAAATAGCATTTATGTAATTGCTGATCTTTCTACGGTTTGGGTCAATCTTGCGGTTTATCCAAAAGATGCCAATCGAATCAAAAAGGGTCAAATAGCGATAATCGAAACTATTGGGACCAATAATATAAATACCGGAAAAATTGAGTATATCACTCCAATAATTGATCATCGAACAAGAAGTGCAACCGCCAGAATCACTTTGTCAAATTCCGGTAGTGCTTTACGACCGGGATCTTTTGTTCAAGCAATAATCACTACCGAAGCCGCCGATGATGTGTTGGTAGTTAAGAAAAGTGCGATTCAGTATCTTGAAGGAGAAAGTGTCGTCTTTGTTATTGGTGGACCAAACACATTTGTTCCGATCGAGGTTGTTATAGGCGATAGTGATGAATTTTATACTCAAATTATAAGTGGTCTCAACGATGGAGTAATGTATGTCTCGGAAGGTGCCTTTGAGCTTAAGGCCAAGATTGTAACGAGCAATTTGGATGCTCACGCCGGACACGGGCATTAAGGAGAACAACAATGAAGCAATTTTTCGAACTTGTTCTTAAAAACCGACTCATCGCTATTATATTACTTGTCGGCGTAATTGCATTTGGTCTGTTTAATTACAAAAACCTGCCGACCGACGCCTTTCCTGATATCTCTCCGGTGATGGTTCCTGTTTTTGCCGAAGCGCATGGTATGGCCCCGGAAGAAATTGAACGTCTGATTACATTTCCAATTGAATCGGCAATGAATGGATTACCAGGGGTGAGATTGATTAAGTCAACTTCCGCTTTTGGTATGACAGTTATATATGTTTATTTTGAAGATGATGTTGATATTTATTTTGCCCGGCAGATCGTTGCTGAAAGATTGGCTAGTGCATCTGGAGAACTACCTGAATTACATGAACAGCCTGGTTTAGGCCCGATTTCAACCGGTTTGGGCGAAGTGTTTATGTACTATCTTACCGCGGACAGCACGGTCAATACTGAAGGAAAACCGTTAGATACATATCTCAGAGAAATAAATGACTGGGTAATAAAATACCAACTCCAGACGATCCGTGGAGTGACCAAAATATTGTCAATGGGCGGTCATGTTTTACAATATCAAATCAAAATCAATCCATATGCTCTCAATAAGTACGAACTTGGTCTGGAAGACATTGTTAATGCTGTTTCGAACAATAATCGTAATGCTGGTGGTCAATTTCTTGTTATTGGCTCCGAAGAATATTTAGTTCGCGGTGTTGGATTATTAGAAGGAAGAGATGATCTCAGAAATATCCAGCTTAAGGTTATCAATGGAACTCCGATTCGTCTGGGCGATGTTGGCGAAATTGATTTTGGCCGCGAGATTCGTCGCGGAGTCGTAACTCGAAACGGAGAAGAGGAAGTGGTTGCCGGTATCGTAATGAAACTGTTTGGGACAAACACTTCTGATGTTATCGAAAGTTTAAACCAAAGAATTCCTGAAGTTCAAGAATCATTACCGCCGGGCGTATTTTTGGTACCATATTATAATCAGAGTGCTTTAGTGGACAATGCGGTTGGCACGGTAAGGAAGGCTTTATTTCAGGGCGCTCTTTTAGTGATAATTGTCCTTGCTTTGTTTCTGGGAAACGCCCGCTGTGCCTTTGTAGTCGCCCTGGCCCTTCCGGTTTGCGCTTTGATTGCGGCGATTTTTATGAACATGGCCGAGATGTCGGCCAATCTTATGTCACTTGGAGGGATTGCAATTGCAATTGGTATGCTTGGCGATGCCTCTATTGTTATTGTGGAAAATATTCATCGACTTCTGGGTGATAATAAACATAAAGACAAAAGCAAACGAAAGATAATAGTTATGGCCTGTACTCAAGTATCAAGGCCGATTATATTTTCTGTGTCTATTATTATTCTTGTTTTTATGCCATTATTCACGCTTGAAAATATTGAAGGTAAGATGTTTTCTCCGATGGCATTTACTATCACATTTGCTTTATTAGGATCATTAGTCGCCGCTTTAATATTTTCACCAGTGCTTGCATCGTTTTTATTTAAGAAAAAACAGAGTAAAGAGTTTATTCTTGTCAGAGGATTAAAGAATATTTACGGGTCATTACTAAAAATTGTTTTACGTTTCAGAGCAGGCGTATTGGTAATTACGCTACTTACTTTTATTGGAACACTGTTTCTGGTTCCGCATCTTGGCACTGAGTTTATACCAACTTTGGAAGAAGGAGCGATCCAGATAAATGTTACTATGGCACCGTCCATATCGCTTGTTAAGGCTACCGAAACTATCATGAAACTTGAAAAAATAGTGGGAGAATTTGACGGTGTTGAACAGACAATTGCCAAAGTGGGAAGACCAGAAGCAGGCAGTCATCCGCACCCTGTTAATTCATCTCATATTCAAATCATGCTTAAACCTCAGGATGAGTGGCAAAAATACCAATCAAAAGAAGAGCTTGTTGAGGCTTTGAATGAATCATTGTCAGATTATCCCGGAGTACAACTTGTCTTTTCACAACCGATTCAAAATATGTTTGATGAATTACTTTCTGGCGTTAAAACTCAGTTGGCCATAAAACTATATGGTGAGGATCTGAATATTTTGCGTGATAAGGCAGAGCAAATCAAAGAAGTAATTGAACCAATTAAGGGATTGGTTGATCTATCAACAGAGCAGAGTTTTGGTCAACCGCAAGTACAAATTGTGGCTAATCGTGAAGCATGCGCCCGTTATGGCGTTGATGTCTCCGACATTCTGGAGGTTGTTGAACTGGCCATTGGGGGAGAAGTAATTTCGCAGGTATTTCTAAACACCCGTCGCTTCGGAATTCATGTAAGGTATGATGAGAGATTTCGTAATGATCCCGAGTCGATTAAAAATATGTTGGTTCATTCTACTGATGGTATTCTGATTCCTTTGTCACAGGTTGCCGATGTTAATACCATTATTGGACCGATTCAGATAAACCGAGAGAAGAATCAGAGACGTTGGATCGTATCAGGAAATGTTCGTGGTCGTGATATGGGCGGCGTCGTTTCGGATATTAAAAAATTAGTACATGGAAATATTGAGTTACCATCAGGTTACTATCTGGAATATGGCGGGCAATTTGAAAATCAGGAACGAGCTATGAAAAGATTAGGTATCATCGTTCCGGTTACATTTCTGTTGATATATTTTCTTTTGTATATGTCATTTGGTAATCTGAAAAGCGCCACGCTGATATTTATTAATGTTCCATTAGCACTGATCGGTGGTGTTCTTGGGCTTTATATTACGGGTGAATATTTATCGGTCCCGGCCTCGGTTGGATTTATCGCACTATTCGGAATAGCAGTGCAGAATGGTTTAGTTTTGGTATCTTATATCAATCAATTACGTAAAAGAGGATTATCAATACCTGAGGCAATTTCACAAGCATCCTTATTAAGATTGCGACCGGTTCTAATGACTGCTCTAACTACTATATTGGGGCTAGTTCCATTATTGCTATCGCAGGGTATGGGGTCGGAAGTTCAAAGACCGCTGGCAGTTGTTGTTGTGTTTGGATTGTTATCATCAACTTTTCTCACTTTGGTTTTGATTCCGGCTCTTTATGGATGGTTTGCGCCAAAACTGGTAGAAGAATAAAAATAAGCAATTAGTAATATTATTTTATCTACATCGGCTTTTGGTCAGGAATGTGGCCCGGTATGTTCCGGTGCTGGTAGTAGTGACGGTGCTCTACTCTCTCAAAGCGATATCTTGGTTTCTGCACTGAGTATTCCAACTGCCGATGAAGAAACTGCGGTTGTAAATGCCAGATATGGAGTTTTAAACTGGCTGGATGTTGGTGTGGGTTATGCCATTAAAAGCGAAAAAATCCTCTGGAACGTGCGGACTCAACCGGTGTTGGAACAGGAAGACGGCTGGAGACCGGGGCTGATTTTGGGTAGCGGTAGTGTACAAACTGGCGGAAGCGATCAGTCAATATATGCGCAATTAATTAAATCATGGGATATCAGTGAAATTTTTGGGATGCGATTTTCTGCCGGGGTGGCAACACTCCTGCCCGATTTCGACGAGTCGTATGGTCTTGGCGGTATTACGGCCAGTTTGCATGATAGATACTCTGTTTTTGCCAGTTATGACGGTAAATCGATGCATGAAGGAGTTTCATGGACAGCCTCAGATAGATTGACCATGTCATTCTTAATGGTTGAATCATAGTTTCCGTCATTTTCCATTGTGTTTAAAATGTAAGTGATACGGTTATTAGATATAACCGTTTATATAATAATAGATCAACTTTGGCAGTCCGGTTTTGGACCTCCTTTATATTTATAGTTTATTAGATGTACTATATCTAATATATCAATATTATCATCATGATTGACATCGGCCGCATATTCTGGAACGACCGAGGGGCCTGCTTTGTATTTGAAATTTATTAAATAGACAATATCTAAGATATCGACGTCCTGATCTTCATTCACATTTCCGCAGATCGTTTCAGTTATTGTAATGAATTGATTTGGAGTGACATCAGTTAGAATATCGGTTATTTGTTCGCTCGGCCATTCTATTTTTATTGAATCTATAAGAGAAGCATCTCCCAAACCAAAATGAACATTAAGGCTATTTTGGCCCCAACAACCTGTTTGAGCCAATATATCTCGTAATTGCCAAACAGGTGCACCATTAATTACTGCTTTCAAGCGGACTTTTGATCCAATAGCGGATTTATTTGAAATTTTTCCAATACATTTTATATTTAACCAGCTATTAGTATTTCCAATATTTTGATAAAAGAAATTATTGTCATCGTTCCAATTGGCAACAAATATATCAAGATCGCCATCTCGATCATAATCACTACATGCCGCGCCATGCGACCATGCGGTATCTGTTACTATATCCCCACTGGCTACCTTAATAAAGGTACCATCGTTGTTATTAAGCCAAAGGAAATTTAATGGGTTCGAAGTTATAAACAGGTCCAAATCACCATCATTATCGAAATCCCCGGCACAG
>JAAERC010000483.1 GCA_024230695.1 Candidatus Zixiibacteriota bacterium | reverse complement strand
TGCACTGGCAACGCAGACAACCGCTCTAAAGAGTTGAGATACGCCTCTGGATCAGTTGATGGAAAGTAGGCAAATAGAGTGTCTTTATAAACCAAGTCACCGGTAAAAAGATATCCACGGTCCTTTTCCCAAAAACACATATGTCCTGGTGAATGGCCAGGTGTATGCAATATTTCAATACAACGGTCTCCAATATCAATTATATCATTGTCCTTAAGCACCCTTGTCGGGTTACCCTGAAAGAATTCATATTTGTTTACATCATAACCTTTTGGCAAGTCACAACGGTCAACGACCATCTCTTTTATCTGTGCCATTGTCAAAGGGAATTCTCCGGTAAGCCAATTTAGTTCATCCTCATGAGCGTAAAAGTCTGGAAAGTATTCATGACCACCAACATGATCCCAGTGAATGTGAGTAGCTACCGCGGTAACAGGCTTGTTAGTTAATTTGATGATTTCATCATAAATATTACAGATTCCAAGCCCGGTATCAATCAGCAGACTGTGTTCAGCGCCATTCAGAAGATAACAATGTGTTTCCTCCCAGTGTCGATATTCGCTAATGATATATGTTTCCTTATCAATCTGATCCATTGTAAACCAATCGTTCATTTTCTTTTCTCTTTTCAATAAATAATTCACTTGATCCAAAAATTTTCTTTATTACAAATTATAGTTTGTCTTTTTTTCTTCCCGCCAGGCAATGCCCACCTAACCATTGATTATCAAGTCCGCTTTCCTTGATAGCTTGTAAAAACCTAAAAATCAGGTAAAGTTTCCTTGTGTTAATTATCATCCTGGAAACTGAAAATGT
>JAAERC010000482.1 GCA_024230695.1 Candidatus Zixiibacteriota bacterium | reverse complement strand
TTGTCTTTTAGATAATAAAACAAAACCCCAAAAGGAATCACCGAAAAGGCGAACATTGCCGGTTCACCCGATAATGATTTCATTCTTTGAAAAGTAACTCCTCCCAAAGTTAATACCTGATGCAGGCCATAATGCCAGCCCTCACCAACTAACCGATTGGAAATAAAATCAACATTGAACCCGGTCAGCGAATAACCGATTACCTCATAAAAACCAAAGGCGACAAAAAATATCAAACCGTTTCTGACAATCTTTATAAGCTGTTTGGATTCGTCAAAAATGATTAGATATCTGTATATGTACATAAAAAATATAGCACAGGTGATCAAATATGCACTCTGAGTGAACATACTTTTGCGAAAAACACTGACCGATGTACCTTCATATGAAACCATCACCCAAGGGGGAAGAGAATCAAAAGTTGGCATATACAAGGAATTAAAAAGCTGACTTAATAATTGCCATGCGACAAACCCACAGATAAAAATCAAAAAAGTAGGAAAAATATTTATCTGCTTTTTATCGATGAAAACATGGATAGTATCCTTAAGAAAATGTAATAGAATACAAACATATGAAATAATCAAGCCCTTGACGACATTACTTACCACAAATGTTTGAATCAACAATGTTGCCAGAGCGATTTTTAATAGTATGTATCGAATATTGATCTTCAACGATAATACCTCGCTACAAACTCACCGGTTGACCGGTTTGCTCGACTTTATTCATTTCGGCCCTATCTTGTTTAAGTGCCATTATCAGCTTCGCCAAAAACATCGTTGCCATCGAGACAATAGCGGCATAAGCCGCTCCCGTCAAACCATATACAGGAACCAGGATAAAATTGGCGATTACGGCAATGCAAAGTGCCGCAATCGATGATCCAACAATCGCTCTATCCTTTTTCCGGACAAATAAAACGTAATGCGGAATAAAAGATGCCGTCATAAAAGCGACTGAGATTAATAAAAGATAAAAGATATTACTATATTGAGTGTACTCCTGCCGGTCCAATATTACCAACAATGGCTTAATAAGCAATGCGGCAATTGTCGAGAGTATTACAATTCCTCCGATAATGCCAAAACTCATCTTTTTCATCAAAGCATGATAAGTATCAAAGCGGCTTTTCTGAAATGATTCTATAATTTTCGGATAAAGAATCATATTGATTCCCGTAAAAATAAAAACAAATATAACATTGGCGATTTGAGCGTAAAATGTATAAAACCCGACTTCCGCTTCACCCCAGAAATGTTGAATAAAATACCTATCAATATACTGAATCCCGACCATAGCCATCGTCGAAAGTAAAAACGGCAATGCTATTGTTGTACCTGTTTTTATCCATTTCCAATTAACCGGACGATTATAAATTTCTCTCCATGGTAGAAAACGAAGAATAAAAATAGCGACGATAATACTAATTGTGGCACCAATAACCCAGCCGGCCCAGATTATCGGTAATTCCCGTAGATCCCCCTTAAAATAACTGGTTGCGACCACCGCGTAGATCCATGCCCCGCTCCTGAAAAATAAAACCAAATTGGCCATTACCGGACGAGATAAAGTAGTCAGAAGACGTGCCGCCTCCTGTGATAGATGCTCCAAAACCAGTATTAAATAGAACCAGCCGACATATTGCCAGGAAATAAATTGAAATATAAAAACACCAAATAATAACGGTAGTACAATCAGATACATCAGTCCATGAAATACAAGTTGATCACGAATAAACACAACCCGTTGCTTATCATCGTGCGCCAACAACTCACGAGTATTAAATACATAAAAATCGAGTCCAAGAAAATAAAGTGACATCACAATTGTGACATTCATCATACCCCAGATACCCAAATCCTCAGGCGAAAGATAACGAGCCAGAAACATCAACAGTACAAATCGACTCGCTAAAGTCAAACTGCGCAATGTAAGATTGAAAAAACTGGTCTTAATCATATTATAATTATGCCAATATCATTAATTGTCGAGTTTTTTAATGGCTTCAATAAAATCTGTTTTTAAAAGACCGATACGATACGCCCCAATATATTTCCCGTCTTTATAAACATGTTCGGCAAGAAATCCCTCATCGGTAAAACCAAAGGTCTTTTTGAGCATTTCCACCCATGATTTTAACATCTCCAATGAGCCGCCTTGGATTTTATGAAGATTTAGCGTGTTAAATCCATGCTCAAAAAGTAAGCGAAGGGCTTCGACCGATGTTCCTTTGTTGCGATATTTACTGTCCCCGATAACAATTGAAAACTCTGCATTCCTATTTATCGGATCGATAAAACTCAGACTCACAATTCCAATTAGTTCATCATTACTTTTAGGTACAATACCAAGCTGGATTTTACTTTTATCTTTTATCATGTCCTCATAAAAGGCCAACTGCATATCGGGTGTATTCGGGAAATAATGTTTCTGCAATGTCAGACATGTCTGTTCATCGTTAAACCAGTCATACCAATTAGAATTTAAAGCATCTTCACGAGTCAAAGTTCGGAGATCAAAATTTACCCCCGATAAAAATATATTTTCCCCACGTCCTTCATAATTATTTGCATTGAATGGCATATCTTTCCCTCATTCCATTTACTAATATTTATAACCAGGCGATTCAATTACGACCTTATATACTATTACCCTGACACCGTCGCCGCTTTTAATTCTTCTCGATGTTCCCATACTTTACAGAATGCGTTAATCAGATCATCCATATCATTATGAGTCGTCGGTGGGCGCATCATCTCATGACAAAACAGTTCCTCAAAATGCATTCGCTCTACAACCGGACAGATTCCCCGGGAGTAATTTACCTCTCCATCGTAGTGTGGTCCCACAAATGGGAAACCATTGCTCCCATAAGCGATTTTCTGCTGATACATAGGCTCAAGATAAATCGGTTTTACATACCCGCTACCGATTAATACTCCCTCGATCTCCCGTAACTCAGTGGCTGGAAGCTCTGCCTTGACCGCATTAATAAATAGATCACGATCAACTCCGGCAATATCAGCCTTAAATTTAAATGAATGTTTGTAATATGAATGAGTACAATTATCACGAACTTTTGGTGCTTCAATAGCCGGGATCTCACTTAGCCTTTTGCCCAAATATTCGCAATTATCCTGACGGATATTTAATAATTTATCAAGTTTCCTTAATTGACAACGCACAATCGCCGCCTCGATCTCGGTCATCCGGTAATTAAAACCGATCATATTAACCAGTGATTTGGTTCCTTTGGCGCCAACCACTGACTCGGCATGATTTCGGATCAAGCGCATTTTTTCGGCCAGCTCATCATCGTCGGTAACGATCAAACCACCCTCTCCGGAATGAATATGCTTATGATAATTTAGTGAATATATTCCTATATCTCCAAGGGTTCCGGCAAATTTATCTTTGTACTTCGCACCGGGAGCCTGAGCGCAATCCTCGATTACAACTAGATCATGTTTCTGTGCCAGTGCA
>JAAERC010000481.1 GCA_024230695.1 Candidatus Zixiibacteriota bacterium | reverse complement strand
TATATCTGACGCATCGACAGATTTTAATTTTGTGTCTTTATCGAGAACTAATATATTTCCAGCTGTCAAATATTTATCATTATCAATACTGTAAACCAGTGCTCTGGTTTCACCATCCCTGTGCGAGTATGTGAGTGTCATATGTGATGCATTTTCGGCTAATTCAGGTTTAACTTCATTTGTAAAAACAAATAGTGTTGCTCCGATCTTTGTGCTATCATCTAAACTTACAATATTATTTTTTAAAACAAAGTTGGCGTGCCCTGTATGGTTCAATTCCCACGGCCATTTATGATTTTTATTATAAAGTCTTATAAGAAAAACAAGGTCGGCAACTGTACCTGTATCAAAATCATTATTGATCTCGGTCATCATGTATTGACCTATTGGATGAATGTTAAATACTGATGTATCAGTTAATAAATAATCAATAAACAAATTGATATCTTCAATTTCATTTGGCCGACCTTGCAAATCTATATCCCCCGAGGAGATTTCGAAACAACAAGTTCTGTCGAAGTGGATTCCACCATTTTTATATAGTGTTGAACCAAATGTGTTTATATTTGAGTCATTAAAAAAACATTCATTTTTTGGTCCAGAGAATTCAAATTTATTGTAATCGGTTATATCGACTGTTTGTGCATAATCTCCATTCTGAAATTTCTCAAAAATACGATCATACACATAGGTTCCATAATACTGTTGGTTATTAATTTTATTTATTAGGAGATTGTCATTACATCCAAGCCAGTAAAATCGAATCGGAGAAAATTGACATATATAATTCAAATCCGAAGAAATTTGAAAATTCAATTTAATTAATTCGCCAATAATATTTGGTGTTGATGTATTGAAGTTGAAACCAATATTATTATTCAACTTGCATTCAATTCTGGCCAAAGTTAATGAACTATCCTTGGGGGAAACTCCCTCCAAATAATAAGTTAGATAGTCAACTTTAGAATTTGCCAGTAGCTCTCCCGGTTCGATGGAATTTATTCTCATTGCATTTTTATTATATGCTATTAGAAAATTGAATCTATCAATCGGCAAGGCAGTTCCCCCGGCAAAATTATTTTTCTCCAAATTTATTGATATGTCATAACGCCCACCCATCATTCTACCGACCCTGGATTCAATTGTTACTATATAATTAACAAGAGGTTGTTCGGTATTTTCAATAACCTGAAGACCAAAGACCATTGAATTTACAAAAACAGAAACGAGTACAGTAATTGAAAGAATATATAGTTTCTTTTTTATCATTTGTGCCTCATTATAGAATTATAGTTTTCTAATTCGATTACAAATTATACAATTAAATAGTGTATTATATCAATAAAACTTTAAGTCTTTGTAGGTCGAAACCCCTGTGGTTTCGACAATCTTTAATTAATTTACGCTTCGCGTAATGTCGAAAGTGCAGGACTTTCGACCTACCTAAATTTCCATACACTTTCCCCACCAAACCAATATTGATTCTGATGCTTCCCATGTTTTACAAGACCTAAAACAAAGGAGAAGTATGTCTAAAAGAAAAGGCTTATATGCGGACAGGGCAAAATCAACATCAAGTGAATAGTTTTTTCTCAAAAGTGAAGGAACGAACCCATTTTACTGTAATCACATGGAGATGAAAAGCTTACAAGGATTTTTAAATTCTTGAATTTGGGATGTCCCATGATATGGGTGCCCTATTTTTTCGGAAAGTAATTTTTTATATGAATAAATCAGACAGATGTCAGGTATAGAATTGTAGTGAATATCCTTAATCAAAAATCTAAAAAGAAGAAGGAGACAGTTTGTGAGGAAAATTATTGTATTGTTAGTTCTGTGTCTATTAATGGCGGTGTCGGCTTTCTGCGAGACATCGCTTTGGGTTGCAAAGACAGATTCCACGGTTACCTATATTGGTGGAACGATTCACACCCTGCATCAGGCAATGTATGGTGCCCCGCCCCTTTAGTGGTGGGAATTCCAAAACCCACGTCTAAAGATATGAGGGTATCCGGTATTTTCTAGTTATCTACCGCGCACTTGAATTAGTCAATTCACTGTTGACAAAATAACCCAATTTCCGTATCTTTATGAAGGTTTAATCAACTGGCCTGATTTCAAAAATAGAGCACAATAATAATTGAATATTGTTTCTTAAATGTGTGAGGTGATTAGTAATTATTCAAATTAGCTCGCATTAAAAAAAAATGCTGTTTCATTTTAATAATTGGAGGATAAGATGAATCCTTGTGTAAAAACATGTCTGATTATGATGTTGATCATCGGGCTATGTTTTACAATGGCTTTAGGTGGTGAACAGAATGTACTCAATCACAGTATTAGTTATCAAAGTGATTTGCTCACTTTGAATCTTGACAGCAAACGACTGGCGGTTAAATATCGGGCAAATAATGAAAGAAAAGACCACAATGAGATATTTGTTTCATGTGGTAATAGGATTGTCGATGAATGGTCACCCGGGTCGCCTGGTTGGTTTATTACATCGATTGATTCTCATTTTCCAAATGAAGCAAATCTGGGTTTGAGTATTAATAAACTGGTAGAACAAAGTGAAATCGAATTTATTTCGCCAATCATCCAAAGATCCGATGGCGGCTGGATTGCTATCATGCAGGAAATTCTTATTCGATTCAAGCCGGAATATGTTTCACAGGCAAAAAATATCCTTTCCGAGATAGCCCCTCAAATGGAAATAATTAACTATAATTTTGGAAATATGTCTGGTGCCTTTGTACTTCGCTCTAATATGTATAACGGGTTGGACGTTCTGACTCAAGCCAATGATTTGGCCAATGATATCAGAGTTAAATGGGCCGAACCGGATATGAAAAGTTCAATTGAGCCTGATGAACCAATAATAGAGCAGAGTTTCGATTCCTATGAAAAAATAGTTACTGGCTCGAGGTTTCATCCCAATGATGAATATTATGTTTTGCAATGGTCACACAATAATACAGGCGTATATAACGGGGTTCCCGGAAAAGATACTGATGCAAATCTTGCCTGGGACATAACTACCGGAGATCCTGATGTTAAAATATTAATATGTGATGATGGCACTCAGCTTGATCATCCTGATCTAAATGTTTTGCCGGGGGCTGATTTTACCGACGATCCGGGAGGAAGTCTGGGTGGACCGGTTAATGAGTGTGATAATCATGGTACAAAAGTGGCCAGCAACGCAACTGCCATAATTAATAACACTATCGGCTGTGTTGGTGTCGCACCGGATTGTAAAACGCTTCCGGCCCGAATTGTAATTCGACAAATAAATGATCCATGCAATATGTACGGCACCTATAATACGAGCTGGATAATTAATGCACTGGCCTGGGGGATAGCGCAGGGCGCACGTATTAGCAACCACAGTTATGGATCTACTTCTGGTACTTTTAACAATGCAGCTTTGGAAGATCAATTTAATACGACTTATGGTCAGGGGATGGTTCATTTTGCGGCAACCGGGAATCATGCTCCTCCAATAAATTATCCGGCCATATTCGAATCGGTTAATGCCGTTTCTTCTTTGTCACAAGATGGCGTTTTGGCTAGTTCGAGTGCCTATGGACCGGAGGTAAGCGTATGTGCTCCCGGAACAAATGCCTGTACAGCTGATCGTACTGGTTCCGATGGAACTGGAGGAGGAGATTATTGGGTTACTTCTGGAACATCACATGCCGCTCCTTACGCCGCCGGTGTTGCCGCTTTGATACTTTCAGTAGAGCCAACATTAACTTCGGCCGAAGTTGAAGCCAAACTTCACTGCTCGACGCGCGATATTGGTGATCCCGGTTTTGATGAATTATATGGTTATGGATTAGTTAATGCTTATCGCGCTGTTTTACCTTCAGGCGTTGATACCGATGGTGACGGAATTGATGATCCCTGTGATAACTGCCCGTTTTATTACAATGCTGATCAATCAGATGTTGATTGGGATGGTGTTGGGGATTCCTGCGATATTTGTCCTTTTGATTGGTATGATGATACGGAATCTGATATTTGTGACGCGATGTGTGGGGATCTCGATCATAACTATGATATAAATATTTTGGATATTGTATTTTTGATTAATTATAAATATAAAGGCGGACCTACACCCGATCCTATTAGATTTGCTGATGTTAATCATGATACCAATATTGATATTCTGGATATTGTTCTTTTGATTAATTATGAGTACAAAGGTGGTTCTGAACCGGAATGCCCATAAAAATCTTATAAGATAAAAAAATGATACTATACAATAAAAAAGGCGTGGCCGTAAAAGCCACACCTTATATCGACTGCTATCAGCAGCTTTCCGCTTTCAGTAGTTTCTTAATCTACCAGTACTTTCTCTAATCGTTCGCAGATATAATCGACTTCAGCGTCATTGATAATAAGTGGCGGAGAAATACGGATCGTATGACCATGACTATCGTTAGCCAGCATATCAAGTTCAAGAAGTTTGTGACCAAACGACATTGCATCGCCATTTTTGACTTCGATTCCGATAAACAGACCCATTCCACGCACTGTTTTAACATGCGGGGAACGTGATGCTATATCTTCGATCTTAGCCTTAAGCACCTTACCGGTTGCCATACTCTTCTCGGCCAGTTTCTCATCCTCCATCACACCAATTGCGGCCAATCCGGCGGCACATGCCAACGGATAACCACCAAATGTTGAACCATCGGAACCCGGTTTGAAAGCGAGATCCATTAAGTGGCTATTGGTCACCATCACAGACAACGGAACCAAACCACCCGAGATCGCTTTGCCAAGGATAAGTACATCAGGAATAACATTTTCATGCTCAAAACAGAATGTCTTACCAGTCCGACCCATACCGACTTGGATCTCATCGAACATCAAAAGAATATTATGTTTGTCAGCCATCTCACGCAGACCTTTGAGGAATCCTTCCGGAGGAATATTCATTCCGCCCTCACCCTGCATCGGTTCAACGAGAATACCACAAGTATTTTTATTAATCAGTTTTTCGGTAGCATCAAGATCGCCAAACGGAGCCGCCTTAAATCCTGGTGTCAGCGGTCCAAAACCTTCTTTGTATTTCTGCGTGGTAGAGAACGATACAACCGTTATCATCCGGCCATGGAAATTATTATCATAAACAATAATTTCCTGTTTGCCGTCCTCAATACCTTTTTCTTTCCAACCATAGTACCGTGCCATCTTAACAGCGGTCTCAACAGATTCTACTCCGCCGTTTTTCGGCAAAGTTTTATTTCCGCCATTACCAAACCGTGGGCCAAGTTGCGGAGGAAGTGAGGAAACTTTTTCAAGCATCAAAGATAATAAATCGGTGTAAACCACATTAGAGACAACCGATGCATGTCCGTTCTCAAGCGTATCAACCAAAGCCTTAACGATCTTTGGATGATGATGTCCCGGGTTGGCGGCACTGTATGCGGCCAAACAGTCAAGGATCTTCCGGCCGTCTTCGGTATAGAGCCAGGCACCTTCTGTTTTTCTTATTATCGTTTGTAATCGGCCATAATGATTTGCACCGTAAATCTCGTCAAGCTCTAAGAGCTTTTTATCATCTAAGTTGGAAAATCCAACTTTACCTTTTGTTGATACTGTCATAGTACCACTCCTTTCTATATTTCAAATTCAGCCCTCTAACATAATATAATAGGCTGTTTTGGCAACCCCCAAAATGAAAATTCTTTTGGATATTTTTAGATTGTTCAGTAATTGATCTTTTTGATTATTCTGGTTCTTCCG
>JAAERC010000480.1 GCA_024230695.1 Candidatus Zixiibacteriota bacterium | reverse complement strand
GGAAATCAAACCGGTTTGATTTATAGAGGGGCCTTTGAGTTGTATCAATATTATGCTGATCTGCCGGTATCGGTTGAAATGGATAAAGGATGGATCACAATCCAGGGTATTGACGGTAACCCGGAATGCTGGTTTGAATGGATGAGCTCGGCGGATGGTTATGATTCTCATAGCCTGCAATGGGACGGGGTCAATCTTAATAACGCGACGATCGACAGAGCTTTCTGTTTGCAACATCAGGAATATCTATGCGGCGATATTGACGGCGACAACACTGTAAATCTTTATGATATAATACATTACATTTATTATAGATATAAGGGTGGTCCGCCGCCGGTGTCTATGTTAACTGCTGATGTTAACAGCGATGGGGTATATAATATTTTGGATATAGTAGTATTGTGTTCTTATAAGTATAAAAACGGCCCGGCGCCAGTTTGCCCAATAGAAACTCAATAGGTAGTTATTCTCAAAACCAGCACCTGATTATTTGAATTATTCTCTATTTATATAATACCAGGACAATATATAAAACAGGCCTACAATCAATAGAAGTAATTCAATTCCAATAATAAAAGATAGCGATTCCAGAATACCGCCACAGGCGGCACCAAGAAGATTTGATCCCAAGGCTATATTTTTATTTTTTATTAATTTGAATGAATGAATAAATATTATTCCGGCAAAAAATATTGGAAGGTTTAGTACTACTCCAACAATAATCGATCTTGGCCAATACCCCAGTGAATCAAAGAGACTTGGGTTTATTGCATAACTTAGTATAATTGATATTATCAAAAGTATATAAATCGTCTTTAAGCTTTTTAGCTTATGGCGAGCAACATAAAAGTTCGCACCTAAAATCAAAATCAAAATCGCGGTGATAATAATTCCATTCACAAGCCAGGTTGAACCAAACAAAAGAGATGCTTTGCTTATATTTTGAAATTCCAGAAGTAGAAAAGCTGCCCCAAGAAAGAAAAAGTGCCAATTTAATTTCTGTCCTCCGCAAAGAATAGTTTTCCCCGCACCAACAAATAATATTCCAAGAAGTATCATCAGACAAAGATGCATATTGGGAATCGCCGGTTTTTCCAAATAAAAATATGGCCAGTTATCAGTTGTCAGATGGACTGGAATATTGACTTTATCATCAATTGAAAAATCAAGGCGGTTGGCTTTTATAAATCTTCCAAGCTTAGAATCTGCTTTCAGGGTTTTGTTGATATTATTGAGGTTCCAGCCGGTCAAATACATTGTTCCGCCCCAACCATAATTGCCGCCATTATATTTATGAAACGCTATTGGGGGAGTACCAAAGACCTCCCATAGTAGAAAATAGATCCTTCTTTCTATCCAGTTTCTTTGAGCGGCAAATATAACAGTCAGGATACCATCCTTTTTTAGCAGCCTGCTCGCCTCTTTAAAACTTTCTAAAGTGTAAACATAATGATCGATACGGGTGTTGTTATAATTTGATGATAAAGTATGAGCATCAAGCAATCCAAACGAAATGACATCATATTTTTTTTCAGATTTTTGCATAAATGAACGAGCGTCATCAATAAAAACATTTACTCTCGGATCGGAATATGGTTTCTCTGGATGGTATTTTAATCCTAAATCATATATACCCGGATCGATCTCAACGGCGTCAATTGATTTAGCATTGTTTCGTAATGCACCTACAACATCATTTCCCCCGCCACTTCCCAATATTAGAACATCATTATTATTTTTGGCAAATCGATATGGAATATCATATTGACAATAGCTCCTAAGCTCGGCACTATAATAATTTTTATTTGTTTGAATAAATTCATCAGATAAATTCAAAAGCGTCATATATCCGACATTGTTAACATCAATAATATATCCGCGATTGATTTGTGTTTGCTTATCAATAAAATCCCGGATTTCCAGTTTCTGATATGGTGTCCATATGGTTTTTGTACTATTATTTTTATCAAATTGAATTATTGAAAAAACAATCAAGATCAAACCAATAAAAATTATCGAGAAGAGTGAAATCATAGATCGATTCTGCCGGCTGTATAAAAGAACAACAAATAAACAAATAGTAATAATTAACCAGTAATTCGGATTGATATTTTGAAATGAGAGTAAAGCAAAACACCAAATACCAAGAATGCTCGCGATAACATTTATAGAATAACCGGTTATGGAATTTTTATATTCATTAAAAACAGACCCGAGAATCTGCCCCAGCGGGATAAAAATAAATATAATTATAGTAAATAGAATCAGTGTTACCGACATTCCAATTAAAGTTACCCAAAAACTTGCCTGCAAGGCTGACTCTCCCCAGACGATTGAATCTGAAAAAGTGCTTAATAACAGCGGGATATCTTTGAATAGATGCAGAATTTGACCATCAATATTTACCTGGAGCGGCAACTTGATCAATAAAATCAAAACCGCTAATGCAGAAATTGAGATATACAGCCGGGCTTTTTTATTGGATAAATAACATCCGATTCCAATGCCAAGAAAACATGATAACAAGACAAGATTGTTGACATAAGCAAAAATTCGAGATTCTGTGGAAACCCAGCGGATCAATGCTATTTCAATGAATAACATTAAAAAACTAACTATAAATAATTTAACACTCTGCCTTGAAAACATTTTTTTTTGAATCAAGATATCTCGACATAAATCCATGATGAGGATTACCTGATCCCTCTGCCATTTTTTATTAATCAAGTGTCAATACTTACAAATTAGATAAAAAACAGAAATTGTCCACTAAAATTTCATTAATTAAATTAATCCCATTCACCATACAATACATTCCGGTGCGTTGCCACTCTTATATATAAAATTAATCAAGTGTACTATATCAAGTATATTAATAAAATAATCATGATTCACATCGGCAGATTCCAATGGATCGGGATCAGCACCTGATTTGTATACATTATTTATCACAAAAACAATATCAAGTATATTTATGCCAGGACTGTCATCTATATCGCCGCAAACATAATCACAAGGATCGCCTACATCATTTCCATTGACATCTTCCTGACCGGGATTAATATGATCCGGACAGTTATCGCAGGCATCTTCAAAACCATCGCCGTCACTATCTTCATGATCCGGATTAAAATTCTCGGGGCAGGCATCACAGGCATCACCATCACCATCTTCGTCAAAATCATCCTGGCTCGTATTTGGAATCTCGGGACAGTTATCTCTAAAATCATATATATCGTCACCATCATTGTCATCCAATGGGAAATAATCAATTGTGCTGCCGCCATAATTCGGAATTGCCAATATATTATCTACCGGATTATAACCCAGGCCAGTCGGTAGAGCATGTAAAGTCGATACTATTTTTGGGGGATTGGTAAATGTTTGATCGTACATATATATTATGCCGGCTGGAAAACATCCAACATATACATTTCTATTATTATCCATGGCAATACCATCCATACTGCCAAAAGAGGTCACAACTAAATCTGTTACGGTACCATCACTAAGAGAAACAGCTTGAATCGGAGCGTTAGTATAATACGCAACCACTAACAAGCGATCATTTAGTTCGTCATAAATGATATCCTGGGGGTATTGTTCAATATCTGTATCTACGAAGATCTCGTAGGAATGGTCACTTATGGTGAACTTAAATATTCGACCAATATTTATGGCATCGACAATATATAAATTACCGTCGTTGCCATAGGTCAACCCATCAAGCTGAACCGAGCCATAGATCACTTCATCCCATAATAGATCGAATGTATTTAGATCATACGCTTTTAGGCGGTTTTGCCCTTGGGTCACATAAAGAGTATCACCAACAATATGATTGGCATATGGTCTGTATAATCCTTCATCAATTAACGTTTCCACACCCTCGGGATCAATTGCTATAATAGTTCCGCCATCATAGTTACAGACGATGTACCGATCATTGGCAATATCATAGGTTATATGTTCGGGACCATCAATAAGACCTTGAGCATTAGATATGGACAATAAAACAAGGATTAGCAGACATAACAAAAAGATAATTTTACTTAGCATAAATCCTCCAAAGATTTGTAAAATTGGCGGGGTATGATTAAATCATCAATGACCTTTACTCGATAATTCAACCAATTAATTTATTATGTAATATTGATCACTATTGTGATAAATTACATGCTATTGCAATAAACGCAGATTTACTTTATTAAATTAAGTATCTTTATACACACCTCCTCTTCGTTCTTTTTTTATGGCCGGATGATTGGTTTAATAATCATTATTGCTCATTGTTTTTACCGACAATAAAAACATATCCAGAAATCTAAAGTAATATTCCTTATTATTGTAGCGATGAAACGGATCAATCGGGAATAGCGATTTATTTAAAATAATTCTTAATGTTTCATAAAAATAACTGACGAGCCGTTCAATATTTTCGGCCGATGGATGTTTTGAATTCAACAATTCCATCTGAAATGTTTGTTTAACAATGTCCAGACTTCTTTTATTCTCTTCTTCAAACATCTTAATACTTGACTTTGATATCTTATCAAAATTGATGCCATAGGTACTCCAATACAATTGAAGCCTTAGATACTCAGGATATTTTTTATAAAACTTGTAATACTCTTCGCCAAATATGCGAAGTTTATCAATGCCGTTTTTTTTAGTTTTCATTGCCTCGGTGACCTGCCATCTTTTCTTCAGGCCCTTTAAATGAACCAAAAGAAAAATTTCCTCTTTACTTTCAAAATATGTATACAACGTAGATTTACTAAACTCTGCCTTTTTGGCGATCTCATCTACGGTAACATGTTCATATCCTTTTGAAAAAAACAATTGCTCGGCTGTATCAATTATATCTTCAATTCGATTATTGCGTTCTCGTTCCATTCTCAAACTTCGTGACATAAAATACCTTCTATTACAAGTCGAACTATCAGTTTTCTATTCATACTGTTAGTTCAATATATTAATATATTCATTTCTGTCAAGCAACTTTGCGGTATTTTAGGAGAAAAAATGAATTGATAGTTTTTTAATATTATCACCAAACAACTATCATTTTAAGCTATAATTAACTCTGATCCATCATGTAAACAAGCGTGCTGTTTGTATTACGTTGCCTACTATACACTTACACCTTGCCAATCTAAATGCTCCCCTTTCGGCAAAATGCTTAATTCAAATAAAAACAGATTTAATCCCAAATATTTATTGATTTTTAAATAATAACCTCTTATCATATACTGTGTTTAATATTTTTCCATTTCTTGCTTTTGAGGGTTTATACCAGAAATTTATTCCTAAAAAAACAAATTGGATATCAGGGCGTAATAATGCGCAAAAAACGCCTTTCTTCTAAAATATGAAATTGCATCAAGCGATGGTCATATTGAAGGCGGGCAAATCAGGAGAGAATGATGAAGATCTATGTTGGAAACCTTCCCTACACGGTAAGTGAAGATGACATTCGCAAGGCATTTGAAGCTTTTGGCGAAGTGGGAGAAGTTAACATTATAATAGATAGAATGAGCGGTCGTTCCAAAGGTTTCGGCTTTGTCGAAATGGCAAGCGACGATGACGGCAATAAAGCTATTGAAGAATTAAACGGCACCGAACTCGGTGGTCGTCAGCTTAATGTCAACAAAGCTCGCCCGCGTGTTGAAAGAGACAATCGTGGCGGCGGCGGCGGCGGACGTCGTTACTAATCTGTTTATTTGCTTTATTAAATAAATATAAGAATGAAGACAGGGTCGATTTGACTCTGTCTTTTTTTATAAATTATTTTGAATTAAACGAGTTTACGGACATTAAAAAACCGACCCAAATTCACGGGTCGGTCCTATTAGTATCATCACCAATAAAAAAGATTTAGTGCTGTCCGCCTTCTTGATCAGAGGGACACTGACAATCACCACAACTTTTCTCACCAACCTGAACGGCAAAGCCGTTCCGGCCATCGGGAGTGGAAATAAAATCTACGTTTATATCTCCAACATTTTTCAAGTATTCTAATAGTTTGGGATCGATATAGGCGGTAATTCCATTCGATTCCAATTTTTCCAGTCCATCGCTTGACTCATACAGAGTCATTCCCAAAGTGGGACCGCTTCAGCCAGCACCCATAAAATTGAGGACCAGATATTTATCTTTGGCCTGTTCACCTTCCAGTGCCTTTTTTAGTTCAACACTGGCTGATTCTGTGACTACGAGCATTACAAAATATCCTTTCAGTTACTATAATTTCAAATTATAACAAAAATCCCCTAAAAATCAAGCAATTATCTTTTAAGAGCCTTCATAATTTGTCTTAGAGAAATATAACGCTAATCGGTAAAATTTGTTCCCAGGCTTTTTTCAAAGAAAAGGAAGATTTTATTCATCTTCCTTTTCGGTATAGATTTTATGCTTACAGGTAGGGCAGGCAAGATAGGCACCCTTCACCTTGGAAATCTTATCAAACATATAATTATTTTTGCATTCGGGACATTCTTTATTAACCGGTTTGTACCAACTGACAAAATCGCATTTTGGATATTTTGAACACCCATAGAACATTTTTCCGCGTTTGGACCGCTTTTCAACAACATCACCTTTGCAATCATCTTTGGGGCAACTGACCCCCATAGAAATCGGTTTGGTTGTTTTGCACTCAGGATATGCCGAACATGCCAAAAACTTCCCAAATCGCCCGACTTTTACGACCATCGGAGAACTACATTTTTCACAGATCTCATCGGTTTTCATCGCTTCTTCCGGTTCGCCAACCGGTTTGGTATTTTTGCAGTCGGGATATGCGGAACATGCCATAAATTGACCATTTCTCCCCCACTTGATAATCATAGGTGAGCCGCATTTATCACATTTTTCGCCGGTTTCTTCGGTCAGCGAATCTTTGATTGATTGCACCTGGCCTTTTAATCCGTCAAGGGTCTCATTAAACGGCGTATAGAATTTGCCCAGGACATCAACCCAATCTTCTTCGCCATCTTCAATCTGATCAAGATCGTTTTCCATTTCGGCGGTAAATTTGGTATTAAATAAAGTAGGAAAACTCTGGGTCAATATTTTGTTTATAGTTTTTCCCAGATCGGTCGGGTGTAGTCTTCGCTCCTGAATCTCAACATATTTGCGGTCAGTCAGGGTTGAGATGATAGTCGCGTATGTCGATGGTCTTCCAATACCTTCGGCTTCAAGCGTTTTTACCAGAGATGCCTGTGAAAAACGAGCAGGTGGTTTGGTGAAATGCTGAGTTGGTTTGACTTCAAGAAGCTTTAGCTCATCCCCTTCTTTCATATCAGGGATAGAATCGACCAAACCATTTTCGCCATTACCATTGGTGTTGTTTTCCTTAGTTTCCTGATAAACTTTCAAGAAACCCTCAAATTTTAATGACTGAGCTGAGGAATTTAATCTATATTTCCCCGCCTCTATCTCAACCGAAGTAGTATTATAAACGGCAGGCGACATCTGTGAGGCAAGAAAGCGGTTCCAGATCAATGTGTATAAACGAAGTTGATCTTTTGTCAAATATTTTTTAATTTTCTCAGGCGGATGATCTATATAGGTCGGGCGGATTGCTTCATGAGCATCCTGACTACCCTTTTTTGCTTTATATCGAACCGGTTTGGCCGGCATATATTCGGCGCCATAATTCTCTTTGATATAATCTCTGGCTTCAGAAATAGCGGTTTCGGCAATACGAATCGAGTCGGTTCGCATATAGGTTATCAGTCCGACCGGACCCTCATCGCCAAGCTCAATACCTTCATAAAGTTTCTGAGCAACCATCATAGTCTTTTTAGGAGTAAAATAAAGTGCTCTGGCCGCTTCCTGTTGAAGCGAACTGGTTATAAAGGAGGCATATGGTCTGCGTTTCTTCTCGGAATGTTTGACCTTATCGACAATAAATTTTGATTCCTTTAATTCGTTAACTATCTTTGCCGATTCATCACCATTTGCGATTTCCGCTTTTTTACCATCTATTTTGGAAAGCCTTGATTCCAACTGAGCCTTATTTTTATCTTCAAGCAAAGTCGCAATCTTCCAATACTCTTCGGTGATAAAAACATCGATTTCAGCTTCTCGTTCACAAATAATTCTCAAAGCAACCGATTGAACCCGCCCGGCAGATAAACCATAAGTAACGGTTTTCCACAAAAACGGGGATACTTTATATCCGACCAGCCGATCCAGAACTCTACGTGCCTGTTGAGCATTGACCAGATTTATATCAATCTCCCGAGTATTTTCTAATGCTTCTTTTACCGCTTTTTTGGTGATTTCATTAAAGGTGACCCGGACTATATTTTTTGAGCTTTTAAGCTGTTCGGCGACATGCCATGCAATTGCTTCTCCCTCACGATCCGGATCGGGTGCGAGATAGACTGTTTCTGCCTTTTTGGCGGCCGCTTTGAGTTTTTTTATTACTCCGCCTTTGCCCTTAATCAGCTCATAGTTGATTTTAAAACCATCATCGGGATCAACGCCAAGTTTGGATTTTGGCAGATCGATAATATGACCAACTGTTGCCTCAACGTCAAATCCTTTACCAAGAAACCGCTTTAAGGTTTTTGATTTGGCCGGAGACTCTACTATTAATAAATTTTTTGCCATTTCAATTGAAAGAAGCTCTTATTCCTCGTTGTTCCGTTTAAATTTTACTGCGCCGTCTGATAAATCCTGTAAAGCGATACTGGTTACTTTTCTGGAGTCAATATCAACTTCTTCTTCAACCATCCGCTCCAGCTGAGCCTGCCGATGAGAATTTATTTTACGAGCGCGTTTGGCCGCGATAAGAACCGCTTCATATCGATTCCTCGTGATCTTGTCTACTTCTGCCATCCAAGTGTCAGCCATAAATCATTTCCTCCTATTAACAAAATATCTTTAACCGATGATTCGGTTTATTTGTTCCAGATTAAGGTTCTTTTGCCGACAGTGAAGCGATTTGATAATCATGTCAACTTCATCGACAGCTGTTTTCAAATCTTTATTAATAACTACATATTCAAAACGTTTATAAAGTTTCATCTCGTTTAAGGCGCGTTTGCGTCGAATTTCCAAATGGGTATTATCTTCTGTTCCGCGCCGCTTTAACCGCTTCTTTAACTCCAACTTACTCGGTGGGAGTATAAAAATTGTAAGTGCCGTTGGAAATTGTTCCTTTAATTTTTTGGCCCCTTTGACATCAACATCAAGAAGCATCACTCCGCCTTTTTTTAATACTTTTTCAAGCGGTTTTCGTGATGTGCCATAATAAAAACGATGAACCTGACAAGATTCGGCGAATTCATTTTTTTTCTTAAGATTTAAAAATTGGGCATGGTTTACAAAATTATATTCAATACCATCAGTTTCATTTTTACGCGGCGGTCGCGTTGTTGTAGAAACAGAAAATTGCCAATTATCTTTTTTATTTTTTTTCAATATTTTACGGCAAATCGAACTTTTTCCTCCTCCTGAAGGAGAAGAGATAATGACAATTTTTCCTTTATGTGATTTCATAATCAACCCGAAATTAGAAAATCCTTATTCGATATTTTGTATCTGTTCCCTGATCTTTTCAATTTCTTCTTTCATTTCAACCGTTATATGAGAAATTTCAGTACTGGATGCTTTGGAACCGATTGTATTTGATTCTCTATTAAGTTCCTGAAGAATAAAATTAACTTTTTTCCCAACCGAACCGGTTTGTTTAAGTGTTGATTGGAACTGTCTGATATGACTCAAAAACCGCACACATTCTTCTGTGATGTCAGATTTTTCCACGATATAAGCAACTTCTTCTTCAAGCCGAATTTGATCGACCTTCTTTTTATTTAACAGGTCATCCAGTTTTTTTATTAATTTCTCGCGATGCTGCTGTTTGCCGCCAATTGAAATTTGTTCAATTTTCTTTATTTGCTTCAAAAGAACCTTAAGTCGGGAAGAAATATCTTTCTTGAGATTGGCGCCCTCTTTTTTGCGCATTGAAATCAACTCTGATAATGCCTGAGTCATTGCTTTATTTAACAACGGCCAAATTTTTTCTTCAACATTATTTGTTCTTTCAACCTTAAATATCTCTGGGAAATTTAAAAAGTGGTTGATATCGATTTCACCGGAAAGTTTATGTTTCTTTTTCAGGGTCTGCAAATGCGCATAAATCTCCTTGGCCAGCGATTCATTAAATATCAGTTTGTTAACTCCGGAGCCATGATCTTCATAGGCAACGCTGACATTGACCTTGCCGCGCTGAATTTTGCCAGCAATCAGTTCCTTCACATTTGGTTCAAGACCACCCAGTTCTCGAGGAAGCCGGATCCCGCACTCAAAAAATCGGTTATTCACCGATGAGATCTCAACCCCAATGGTCTGTTTCTTACTTCGACAATATGATTTTCCGTAGCCTGTCATTGAGTTCATCTATACCACCCTGGTTTGTTAAGCAGGTATCAAAATAGTAACAATCAGCCGTTTGTCAACTAATTATCGACAGTGGCTGTTTTATTTGCATTCTCATTACCTCGATACCAACTGAAAAGAAGGGCCGGAATAATAAGAAGAATAATATAATAATAGACGATCTGATAACTTTCAACAAATGCTTTAATGGAATCGGAACTGCCTAAAACATTCCGACTCTGGAAAAATTCAAAGAGAGCCATTGATATCCCGACCCCCAAGGCAAGTCCAAGCGTCCGGGTCGCGGCATTGATTCCCGCGGCTATTCCGAGAGACTTTTTCCGTGCTGATCCCATAATAACAGATGTATTCGGCGTTATAAACAATGCCATCCCGGCTCCCGGCAGAATCAGGGTGAGCACTATTTGAAGAGAGCTGGTAGCGGCAGAAAGATATGTTAAAAAATATATCCCCATCAGCATCAACAAGATACCAAACGTTGAAATATACCGAGATTCGGTTTTATCAGATAAATAACCGGCAAGCGGTGAAATTACAAAACTACAAATTGGAATTACCATCAGGAATAATCCGACCTCATGCGGTTTTAATAATTTTACATGTTCAAGAAAAAATGGCATTAATATTGTTATTGAAGCCAAAGAGATAAAAACGAGAAACATCGCTATGGTCGAAAATGTAAAAACGCGGTTTTTATATATATCAAAGCCGATAAGCTGTGTTTTTGGATTCCTTTCAAAATAAATAAAGAGACCAATTAATAATATTGAACAACTCAAGAATATATATTTAAATTCCGAATAGGCCG